>JAAYSQ010000082.1 GCA_012523925.1 Clostridiales bacterium | reverse complement strand
AGAACTGCATTCCAGGATATGAACTTTAGATTTGTAACATTAAAGTAATATTATAATGTAATCTAACAATACAAAAGTTAGTGCGGGCTGTTACTGCAACCCGCACTTCGCTTTTGTTTAAAGAGAACTTATAAATATGATAAAAGTTACAATTTATCACATATTTTTCAAATAAAAAACTCGGGACATTTGTAAGATAATGATGTATAATAGAAAAGTAATTGTAAAATCGGATAAAGACTTTATACCTAATTAGAATTGCCGTCCTATATTACTTTGATGCGGGAGTGGCTTACGGAGGTATCTTTTTAAAAGTAATATAGGATAACAATTCTGGTGCGGTGTAACAAATTAATCCGATGAGAAAAAAATGATAGAAAAGGAAAGGAGGAGTGCATGTGATTAAATATGTTGGGAAGCGATTATTTTATGCGCTATTAACGGTACTTACCCTTACAGTATTAACATTCTTCATGATGCGTATGTTACCTGGTGATCCTTTTATTGGAGCAAAAGCTATTCCGGAAGCAACGTTGGAAGCACTCAATAGAAAGTATGGTTTAGATAAGCCTGTTTTACAGCAGCTAATTATGTATATATCTAATGCCTTAAAAGGAGATTTAGGTATCTCGATTAAATATAATCGTCCAGTAACAGATATTATTACACAAGCATTTCCATATTCATTTGATTTAGGAGTTAGAGCACTTATATTTGCAACAATTATGGGTGTATTACTTGGTATTGTTGCCGCAGTAAAAAGAGGTACAAAGTGGGATAGTTTAGCGATGTTCTTCGCTATCCTTGGTGTATCCGTACCAAACTTTATTATTGGTTCTTTACTGCAATACCTCTTAGGATTAAAACTTTTTGAATGGACAGGAATTAAGTTCTTCCCGATTACAGGATGGGAATCCTTTGCGAGTAAGTTAATCCCTTCCTTCGCGTTAAGCTTCAGTTCTCTAGCTACTATTTCAAGATTGATGAGAACCAGTATGCTTGATGTTCTTGGACAAGACTATATTAAAACTGCAAAATCCAAAGGATTATCTCAGAAGAAGATTATTTGGAAGCATGCGGTACGTAATGCGATCATGCCGGTTGTAACGGTATTAGGACCAATTGCAGCATCTGTTCTTACAGGTGCATTCGTAGTAGAAAATATTTTCTCCATACCTGGTATGGGTAAATTCTTCGTAATGAGTATACAAGATCAAGATTATACAATGATTTCAGGAATAACACTGTTCTATGGTATATTCCTCGTAGTTGCCAATCTGGCAGTAGACCTTGCTTATGGTTTCATTGATCCTCGAGTTAAGATAGCAGAAGGAAAGGAGTGATACAATGGACAAGACAGTAGATCAGAAAATTGATAAAAGCCGTTTTGAGTGGGTTGGCGCGAATGCCAATGAAAGTGAAAGTATAGCAAGACCAACCACAAGTTATTGGAAGGATGCCATGCAGCGACTTTCCAAGAACAAAGCAGCAATGATTAGTTTATGTATTATAGTAATAATTTTATTATTAGCGATTTTTGTTCCAATGCTATCCCCTTATACAATGAGTGAACAGCATTACGCTCACACCAGTGAAGGCATTGGATTTAAAGACCCTGATGATGGACATTTACATCTATTTGGTACAGATAAATTAGGCCGTGACATATTCACGAGAATATGGTCAGGAGCAAGAATTTCCTTGATTATCTCTTTTACAGCAGTATTTGTAAACGTTATTATCGGTATTATCTACGGAGGTATCTCTGGATATGTTGGAGGAGCCGTTGATAATGCGATGATGAGAATTATTGAAGTGATTAATGGTATTCCATATTTGATTATTGTTATTTTATTAATGATGGTT
>JAAYSQ010000002.1 GCA_012523925.1 Clostridiales bacterium | reverse complement strand
TTTACGGTACCTCCATATCAGACTGCATGTGGTATCGTTGATATCATGATGCATACCTTGGAACGATATTTCTCCCCAGGTGGTATTAATGAAATGACAGATAGAATTGCGGAGGCTCTACTACGTACCGTAATTCAATATGGTACTGATTGTATGAAAGATCCTGCAAACTATGAAGCACGTTCGGAACTACTCTGGGCAGGAAGCTTATCTCATAACCATCTAACAGGCCTTGGACGTACCGGTGACTGGGCTGTTCATCAGATGGAACACGAACTAAGTGGTATGTTTGATGTTGCTCATGGAGCAGGCCTTGCAGCGATCTGGGGTTCTTGGGCAAGATATGTATATAAGGAAAATGTAATGCGATTTGCACGTTTTGGTGCCAATGTATGGGGACTTAACTTAAACTATGAGAATCCAGAAGAGACCGCTCTAGCTGCAATTGAAGCTTGCGAGAAATACTTCCATTCCTTAGACATGCCAATAACCATCACAGAAATGTTAGGTAGAAAAGCGACCGATGAAGAACTCCGTGAAATGGCAATCAAATGCACATTCTTTGGAAAACGAACAATTGGTGGCTTTAAAGTATTGGGAGAAGAGGACATTTATAATATCTATAAAAACAGTAATATCTAAATACAACCATTTGTCCCATCGGTACTTAGGTTGTGGCAGATAAAATTATCTGCCATGACCTTATGTACCGTTATGAGCGACAACTGAGTGGAAACGTGTCTCTATAGAATAATAATCCACGTGCTTTTCATAATCTAAAAATGTGATAAACACCGCTACCATAAAAATGGCGCAGTTTTATATATTCAATGCCTTCACGATATTCTCAAACCCCATACTATTAGACGCCTTAATAAGTACTGTATCATTTACATTCACAATAGATGAAAGGGCAGTGATTAATTCATCCCTAGTATCAAAGTGCAACAGTTTGCCCTGGAAATTTGCTTGGGATGCACCTTCATACATATGGGTTGCTAGTTTTCCTACACATACTAAGACATCCAAATCGGCCTCTGCAGCATATCTACCAACTTCTTTATGTAGTTCATTTTCATTGTTTCCCAGTTCTCCCATATCACCCAGTATTGCAACTTTATTCGTGTTGGCCATATTCAGTAGATCGATTGCAGCATTCATGGATACAGGATTGGCATTGTAGCAATCATCTATGATGGTATAGTTTTCATTGCGGATGATGTTACTTCTTCCTCCGACGGATTGAACAGACTGAATACCCTTGGAAATTTCTTCAGAGGTCAAATCAAGTAAAGTTCCAACTGCAGTTGCAGCCAAAGCATTACTTACCATATGTTCGCCAGGAAGAGGGATTTGTGCCTGGAACACTTGATTGTTAACATGTATATTGCAAGTACTCCCGAACAATCCCTGGCTTATAACATCAGTAGAATATATATCATTATCTGCATGGAAACCGAATCGAATAGGTTTCTTGCCATTAACGGATTTGATGGAAACTAGCATGTCATCATCTCCGTTTATACATACAATACCTTCTTTATTCATGTGATTAAAGATTTCAGTTTTTGCCTTAAGAACACCTTGTCTGGAACCTAGGAATTCTAAGTGGCATGGACCGATATTAGTAATAACGCAAATATCTGGTTTGGCAATTTTGCTTAATCGGTTCATTTCACCGAAGTCACTAATACCCATTTCAAGGATAGCCACTTCATGATTGTCACGAATTTTAAGAACGGTTAGTGGTAGGCCGACTTCATTATTAAAATTTCCTTCGGTTTTTAAAACGGAGTATTTCTGTTCTAGAACACTGCTTATGAATTCTTTGGTAGTAGTCTTACCAACGCTTCCTGTAATACCAACCACCTTAATATCCAGCTGCATACGATACCATTCAGCAATGGACTTGAGGGTATCAAAACTACTTTGCACTAGGATATAGGGACCTTTAGCATTGTGCGGTGCTTTTTCACAAATAACAGCAAGTGCTCCTTTAGCAAATACATCATCTATAAAATTATGGCCATCCACACGCTCACCGACAGTAGCGATAAATAGATAATCCTTTTCTACCAATCTTGAATCCAAAACAACCCCAGCAACTTCCTTATCATCATAGTTTTCTCCACCAACCAACTGGCCGTTACAAGCTTTGGCGATAGCGGACAATGTCATATTCTTCATATTCTATCATTCCTTTCGCTTACGTTAAAGGCACTAGCAAGTTCTAAGAAATGCTTGTGCCTCTACTTAAAGCTTTCTATTGATATTTATTCAATGATATTTCAATAATTTTTTCGCACAAGGCCTCAAAATCCATTCCAACTACCTGTGCTTCTTGGGGTAGAAGAGAGGTTGGTGTCATACCTGGAAGTGTATTTGCCTCTAAGCAGAAGAGTTCGTTATTTTCATTCATTAGAAAATCCATACGAGCATAGGTTTTCAATCGTAACGCAACAAATACATCCTCTGCGATCTTTTGCATCTGAACAGCTATTGAATCAGGAATTTCTGCAGGGCAAGTTTCGATGGCACTGCCAGCTTGGTATTTATTCTTATAATCATAGAAGCCTTCGATTGGTGCGATTTCAATCACTGGTAAAGCTTTTCCATCGATCACACCTACGGAAAATTCACGACCTTTAATATATTGTTCAATAACTACATGATCCCCATAAATAAATGCATCTGCAAGAGCTTTCTCCATGTTTTCCGCAGAGTGTACCATATATACACCCACGCTCGATCCGCCAGTGCTAACTTTAACAACGCAAGGATACACATCCCAGGTGAAGGATTCCCCTTTCTTAACATGGATTCCTTTAGGTGTTGGGATATTGTAAAATGCAAAGATTTCCTTAGAGATTGCTTTATCCATGGCAATGGCACTACTTGTAAAATCGGTTCCAGTATACTTGATACCCATCAAATCAAATGCCGCCTGTACCCTGCCATCCTCACCATTCTCACCGTGAAGAGCCATAAATACAATATCTGCTTCTCTACAAATATCTATAACATTGGGACCAAAGAAATAATCCGGATTGTCTTTTCTCAAAGCCTTAATCTGATTTATATCCGGGTTATTGGTTGAGATTTTGCCTATGTTGGTAGCCCAATCTCTGTCGGTTTTAAAGATATCATTGGTAGTTCCTTCATATCCTAAATAGACATCCAATAATACTACCTGATGTCCCTTGTTCTTTAATGCCTTATAAATCATGGTACCGGTTACCAAGGACACATCCCTTTCAGGGCTGGTTCCCCCTGCTAAAACTACAATTTTCATATCGTTTCCTCGCTTTCCCAATTAATGCTTTCTAACCATTCACCCTTCTTGTGCAAAATTCTCTTGAGTATATTATCGGATATGCTATGCAATTCCAATTTATTGTTACTAATATGTTTGAACTTTATATTATGTAATATTTTTATACATAATCTTAAAATATGATTAAAGAATTCAATTATTATCAATCTTATAAGTAGTTTGCTGATGCCTAATTTGTATCGGTGTAATTCATATTTTCAATTCCTCAATAGTATATCGCAAACAAGATTGCAAGTAAAGTTTTATTCGACCGATTTTCGTTATTTTTATAGGATAAAATATGAGTTAAATTAACATATATAAGCCTGATTACAGTATGTAATTAGAGCTAAAGATATGGAATTTAAATTCTTAGTAAAAAAGCTATAAGAAGCTAATTATAGTATATGATATGAAGTGATATGAGGGTGATGAATTTTTGCGCAATAGAATACTTTGTTTATTAATGTAGACAATACTTCCTATGGAGGTGATATTTTATGGATCCAATTGCTCCTATTCCAAGTGGAGTAGCAGGTCAAATGTTTGGTAATTATACATTTGCTCCAGGAGTATTTCCAACAAGAGAAGACAGCGATAGTTATCTGGCATCCTTAGATTCAGATACTAGAGCATATGTCCTGGAACATACAGATGAGTTCCGGTCAAAAGAAGATATTATAGAATGTGTAAATAAGCTACGTGAACGATGATAACAGAGTAGAATTGCCACCGGATGCGGTAATATTGGTGGCAGTTCTATTTTATTTAATATGAAGTTACCTTAAATTTTTATTCTACATTTTAATCTTCATTCTTAGTAAATAATAAAAATAAATAAAAAAAATAAAATTTAATAAAAAACTCTGCATATGTTTCAAAAATTGTCATTAAGATGGCTCAATCATACTTAATGTATTATGACGGATATGACAGTTGGCTCGCATGAGATATTCGAGAATAAAAGTCTAACTTAAAAGTAAGTGTGGTTGAATGTTATATTTTTATTATATGAGGTTGGATGAAAAAGTAAATTCCAATTTGAAAGACTAAATTCTAGATTTTTTAATTTAAGTATGTGTATTGCGCGGTTCTCTTGATTTTAATATCAAATAATACTATAATTAAAAATTAATGATTTTATATAATGAGGTGATTAAGCATGAGAGTAGTTAAGTTTAAAATGGAACGGCAAGGGTTGGTTAATGTTAATGATGAAGTGGAAATAACGGAAAGACCGGGGCCTACCAGTTATTCTTACATAATTGAACCAGCGGTTGCAATGTCCGGCTGCATCCCCTTAAATGATCCAATTAAATCAAAGAAGGGAATAGTGAAAGAACTGCAAGAAACGGATCGCGGATATTATGTAATAGTAGAGTTTGATGAGTAGGAAACCATAGGCAATACAGGCTATGAAAGATATAGGGATAGTATGAAAGGTGCCTATACTATCCCTATATCATGTCATAACATATGAATTATTAATTAATTATTGCTTCCACGCTTATTAGTTCTACGTTTTTCATGCTTGCTTTCATGTACACCTATGATTTGTCCATTAATTATTCCCACATCGGCATTATCTTTTGGTTGCATCCTTCGTAATTCAGGATTGCTTTTCTCTCGGTCTTTCATTCGATTCTTATTATTATCCATAAGTTCCCTCATTTCTTTATTGCTAATTGTCTCGGTTACGAAATTTTGCGCATAAAAAGTTCGCGTACGCATCACTTGTTATTTATTATTTGCAAAGATGGCGAAAACATGATTGGAAATAAGTGTTTCACAGTATTAAAAGTAATATTATATTCAATTTGATAAGAAAAAAGGAAAAAATACGAATTAAATTTATGAAAAGGAAGTATAATAAACCGTGGAGTATATATAGATATTACGGTTAATTTATATTATTTTAATTTGTAACCAATTGGGATTATATGCTATAATTGGAAACACTATAAAAATAGGAGGTAATGATATGGCTGTCAATAATGCTATGACAAATGACTTTTTACATTCCGCTTATGGTGGAGAGAGTTTAGCTCACATGAGATATCTAATGTGGGGTAGTATGGCTGAGAAAGAGGGCTTTAAAAATATTGCTAAGCTCTTTGAAGCAATTGCCTATGCAGAACGTGTACATGCAAATAACCATTTTAAAGAGATTGGTGGTAACGCCGATGATTATACTGTAACAGCGGGTGGTGTATTTGGCACAGCAAAAACTGTTGATAATCTACAGGGGGCTATCAATGGTGAGCTTCACGAAGTGGAGCAGATGTATCCAGTATATTTAAAAACTGCACAGATGCAGAGTGAGAAAGGTGCCGAGAAATCTTTCCATTTTGCACTTGAAGCTGAAAAGATTCATGTGGATTTATTCCAACAGGCACAGAACGCAGCTAGAGAAGGCAAGGATATGGAATTGACTTCAGTACACATTTGCCCAATCTGTGGACATACGGTTCTAGACGAAGCACCGGATAAATGTCCTGTTTGTGGTGCGAAGAAAGAAATGTATAAGGAATTTTAATAAATAAAGCAAAAATAATATAAAGGTAGGAAATTAAGCGATCATAGCATGCAATTGGTAATGTTATGGTCGCTTTTTGAATGTTTTGCAATTATATTGTAATATCTTCGTTGAATTCACATAAATTTCTCGTTAAGTTAACATAATATTTAAAGTATAGTGACAATAGTCTTTGAAGGAAATAATAATATAAAAACATATTTCGACAATATAAATAAAAAGAAAATGTTTTGTGAAACTTGACATTTTACAATTATTATATATAATAAATAGTATGATTGCTGATAATTTGAAAATGTCGAAATGTATTGTATATAAATTTCGGACAAAGTGGATTAATTTATTCATTCTTTCAGTAAGAAAAATTAGTGGAATTTTTAAATAAAAATAAGGAGGCTATATTATGGCAGAGACAGTTAAATTAAACATTGATATACGAACAGATTTAAGTAAAGCTGAGAAAAAAAGATTAAGAAATAATGGGTATTTAATCGGTAATATATCTAGAAAAGGAATGGAGTCCGTTGCGATTTCGGTTAGGAAAGAAGAGTTTCGTAGGGCCCTAAAAAAGAACGGTAGAAATGCAGTACTTACATTAGTTAGTGATGATAAGACAAGCTTTAACGTAATGGTTAAAGATGTTCTTGTAACACCTCCAGCATATGATTTGATGCATGTGGATTTCCAACAGGTGTCCTTAACTGAGGCGGTGAAGGCAGACGTTGCAATCCGCTACGTTGGAGTAGAATTCCTTGAGGCGCAACGCTTAATTGTTAACAGAATAATGGATACAATTTCGGTAATGGGATTACCACATGAGATACCTGATGATATTGAAATTGATGTAGCAAAATTAAATGCAGGAGATACCTTTACTATTGGAGATGTTAAGCTCCCTGAGGGTATCACTTCTGATATTGAAGCAGACCAAATTCTATTCACGATCAATGAAGCGAAGGTTGTGGAAGAAGAGGGTGAAGAAGAGGGTGAAGAAGAGGAAGAAGTAACAGCAGAAGCTGAAATTGTTTAATATTATAAACTTATCAGATTTTCTATAATTACTAGATAAATCAATCCCCTAGATCATTATGTGAAAGAGATAATGATTTAGGGGATTTTTATATAACAAAAGCTAGAGTAAGATGTATTTTACTTTATTTGATAAATTGATTCGTATGTCCCATTTTATAAGCTAACTGAATCATACTGATTTCTTCTTCCGTCATCTCTCGGTCATACATTTTTTCAAATTGTTTAATCAAGCTATCAAAATCTATTACTCGCTTCTTCTGTCTAGGTTTCACCTTTTTATATGTTGGATCATATTGCTGTGGTAGTAAGTTGGTGTTATATATTTGCTTAAAAATCATGGCCGTATAGTAAGCATCGTTAAGCGCATTATGAAACATATTGGTAATTGGGATATTCAACAGTTCGATGGCTGTCTGAAGTGCAAGAAGCTTCTTCTTAGACATCTTCAGATGAAGGGATACATATGGTTGAATATTGATATACTGTCTAGGGAGCAGGCTTTTATCCAATTGAAAAGCCATTACATTTCGAAATAGAACTTTCATATCGGATATTCCCCATGTACAGAAAATTGAGTCCTTATCTTGAATAAATCTAATAAAATCCGCATAAACACCCGGGAAAATATCCTCTTCCTGTAGCTGTTCTGTGGTTATCCCTGTCATTTCGGTAATTCTAGGTTCTATACTTTCATATATACTCGGTTTAATAAATCGGTTAAAAGAGGATTTTATATTCAGTTGTTCATCTAGTTTGTATGCACCGATTTGAATGATTTCGAAAGGTAATTTGCGTTTCATTCGATTGGAAGGTTCGGCAATGCTTCCATGGTAAGGATCCGGTATCGGTGAATCTTTTTGAAATGCAGTCGATTGATTAAATTCCATATCAAGTACAATATAATACATAGAAGCTCCTTTAAGGTCTTTCAAAATTATTGTCATTATCATATTCTAAGCTTTATGTCTAAAGCTTATTCGAAGCAATAGTTTTGCGATATCCTGCATATTTTTATCTTGCTTGGATATATGTTGCCTCTTATTGTTAAACTATATCATAAATTTCAATGAATGTATTCCTATGGAACTAAATTAAGATGGATATAGTCTAATGTATTGAATCAGTATCGTTAAATCCAAACAAAGTGCTTAGCCCAGTAATTGATTAAGATATAAGGAGGATGTGTAGATGAAACGAGTGATATATCTATGGAGTGTTATAATAGCCAGTCTTATCTTGGCAGGCTGTTCAAAGAAAACTGTTATGATTGGTGAAATGGATATGGACTTTACCAATGTGGATTTTAAGGATGGGAGGACTGGTAATCAGGTAACATTAAATACGGAGCAATCCGTGGAGATATACAATACCCTTGAGGATATCGAGTTTGTTAAAGAGGGGACCAATGAGAGTAGAACGGGTTGGGACTATTGGATTGCATTCATGAAGGACTCGGAATTGGTAAAGGAATTTGGTATCCATGGGAATGATATCTTGGAATACGATGGATACCTATATAAGGCAAAGGATGCAAGTATCGATACGGATTATTTTAATTCATATTTCTATACCACTTTTCATGCAAGAGTGATTGGAACCGAGAGTGGACTATTAATATCTCCGGATAATGATACTATGGAAGCAAGTTCATCAGACAAAATATCGGTTGGATTAAATGGAACAAAAATATATGATCAGAATAATAATGAAATTGATCAGGATGATCTAATGCTTGGTGATAGAATTAAGATAACTTATAATGGTATGATTGCTGAGTCATATCCTGCGCAGATTTCCGCTCACCAAATAGAAGTAGTCGAAAGAAATATTATCATAGAAGGGTATCTAGCAATCATTGATGATTTATATAAGGATGATAGTGCCTTAAATAGCGATATTGCCTTAATTGCATTTGATACAAGTGAATGGATTAACCTGACAGACGAAGAAAAGCAAGCTATACTTACAATCGTTCGTGATAGGTATGGATTTGAAGTGATCGAAGGGACCTTCGACGAATTGGCCGAAGAAGGATTAATTGATAAAGATAAACTATATTTTCCTAATGGAATCTTAATTAAGATTTCAGAATTGGATTACAATGAGAAGAAACAAGTTTTATCGGGCTCTATGAAAAAGTGGAGATCTGGTAGTGGTGCAATAGGAGCTGACTTTAAAGCGAAATTTGAGGAGAATACATGGACTATTACAAAAGAGAACATGTGGATCAGTTAAAAAACCCCAATTATCAAGAACACCCTGATGAAATGATAAATTAGACATATGGCTATACTTTGATAAAATAGAAAATTGGTAAAAATATTTGATAACATTATTAACTGGAAAGTGGCTCTCAAAAAAATTAGTGAGAGCCACTTTCTAGTGCCAAAATGCTTATATGCAGTAGGATGTTTAAATTTATAAAAAACGATTTATACCAATAAAACTTTCTTCATATACCGTTCCAACCTATTTTCAAAATCATCTTTTGAGGCCTCGATTTGTTCGAAAACCCCATCCTCAAGTTCGGAAAAGTTTTTATCATATATGAATTTCCAGGCATAATATTCCGCTATATGAACACAGTTAACAAGTTCTTTGTTAATGATAAGGGGATCTTGAGGATTGTGGTGATAGAGTGCAGCTTCTACTATTGGGAATGGTAGATCCCAACGATTAAGGAGATAAGCACCAATATCCGTATGCGTCACACCAAACTTCTCATTTTCAAGAGAAAATAAATCTTCAAGTATATAGCTGGAATTATCAAATACGTCTTCGTACATATCCTCATGCTCATGAATGAGGGCAATGAGACCTGTATTGAGTAGTAGCCCTGTGAAAAGGGAGGCTTCTGGAGGCTGTTTGTGAAGAAAAGCTTCGTAAAGGAACAATAAAATTTTATTCGTGCTATAAGCATGTTTCCACAATAAGCCAATAAGGTTCTCGTCCTGATCCGCGTAGCCTATACGAATTACCATAGCTGCCCAGTAAAGAAAGCATTTTAGGTTATGCATGCCAATATAAATTGCAGCCTGCTTGACGGAAACAGGCATGGCACCATAGATAGAGGAACTAGCAACCTTCATAAGTAGGTTAGATATTTCAGTATCTTGTTCAATTTCATAGATTAGTGTTTCTTGGTCTTCATTTTCAATTAAATTAAGCAAATGCTTGCAATTTGCTGGCATTTCCTTAAACAACTCAATATCTTCAATAGCCTTATGAATATTTGTAGTATTTAAACGGCGATGGCTAGCAAATATTCTGTGTATATCTTCTAATAAATTTTTATTATTCCAAGGTTTAAATATGTTATAATCCGATATGTTGTGAAGGGTAGCTTTATACATAGCAGTTTCTTCTGCATATCCGCTGAGACTAATACGAATCATATTTGGATATTCTTTCTTTATCCTACTTAGCAAATGGTATCCATCCATGATAGGCATTTTCATATCACATATAATCATGTCTACCTTAGTTTTCTCAAGCAGTTCTAAGGCCTCCACACCATTCTCGGCGGTAAGAACATCATATTCTGTTTCTGAAAATAATCGTTTCATTGCTTTTAATATCTGTTTTTCATCATCTACAATTAAAATCCTATTCATTTTCTCCCTCATTTCTGCGCTGCTTGGTATGTTGTTTCGCTTGTGATACAATTCTTGCTTTATAAGACAATGCTTGTATTGCGAAACGTGCATATTACAAGTCTGTGTGCATAGCGCTAATTCAAACTTGTACTCCTTATCTTGTTGTAAAAAATAATATATTTACAAATTCAGTATGATATTAGAGTATGTCAACATAGTTGTCCATGGAGCTTGACATTACTATGTAGAAATTACGGGAAGGATTATGGTAAAAATGCATCCATGTCCGTATTCGCTTTGGACTTGGATGGAGCCATTATGTTTATTCACGATAATATCATAGGAAATACTAAGACCCAATCCAGTACCTTTGCCAATGTCTTTTGTAGTAAAAAATGGTTCGTAAATCTTTGATAAGTTCTCTTTGGGTATCCCAGGACCATCATCTTCAAATTGAATGACAATACTATTATCAGTATGTCTTGCCGTCACACGGATTTTACCCATATCACTTCGATTCTGAGATTTGATTGCCTGTGCTGCATTAACCAAGATATTAACAAATACTTGAGCAAGTTGAACACCATTGCAATACAATATAATATCATCAGGGACGTCGATTTCGATGTAAGCAACATATTTTATTTCATTCTTACTGATAAGAAATACCTGATGAATTAGATCTAACAAATCATAGGAACTCTTTTCGTCATCCCTGGCAGATCTTGTGAAGACTCGAAGTGATTTAATGATCTTCGTCACTCTCTGAATTCCATCCTCGGAATCGGATAGAATGTTATCAAGCTCGTCCAAGATTAGATTAAATTGATAGGCATCGTATTTGGCGATGACCTCTGTAGCAGCTTCACATAAAGCTTCTTGCTTATGTTGGTGGATGGGAACCCGTAAGCGATTATCAATATAGTGCAGGAAATCGGAAAGCCTTAGGAAGTACTTACGAAGGAATTCATAGTTGCTATTCACATAGCTCATAGGATTATTAATTTCATGGGCTAGTCCGGCAGCTAATTGACCGATAGCAGCCATTTTCTCCGATTGTACTAATTGAAACTTGGCCTCCGTCAGCTTGGCATTAATTTCTTTTAATTCCTCATTCTGCTTTTGGGTAACCGCAACAAGCTGTTGCAGCTTATTGGATTTGATTTTGGATTCAACTGCAACTTTGAGTCTGGATTTAAACTCCATCCCATTGATTGGTTTTGTGATATAATCAAAAGCTCCTAGTTCAAAGCAATGTCTATAACTTTCTGTATCATCTAATGCGGTCAGCATAATGATGGGCATACTATCGTATTTCTCATTCTCTCGAAACTGTTTTAATAATTCTAGACCAGAGATATCCGGCATAATAATGTCTAAAATTAAAATATCAATCGCATTCTCATCTACGATTGCTTTGACATCTTTAGAGTTTCTACATATAAAGATATCGGTAATCCCCGGCAGCTCTTCGAGATAATGGCGTACAATAGTCAGATTCATCTGATTATCGTCTACAACTAATATCTTCATATCCTGCACCAAGCCTTTCCAGAAGCATTACTTGTACCTTCATAGAAACTATGCTTGTGTAGTATAGCTGGTAATAGAGCTTTGTTCCTATGCTTTATCAGATATTGTATATGAAGATTATACCATTTTAATTTTTCTATATCAACTATTCTTGTTAAAAATATCCTCAAATTGTAAATGAGGAAACTGATATGTGGTAATAAATAATCTTGACGTATATATCGCAATATCGTAATATATGAATATAATGATAATATGATATATAATATTAATAATATAAAGAAAAACTCATTTACTAAAAACCATCATGCTTATTTGGATATTTGAGATAAACCAAATAAACTGGTTGAAACACACAAGGTATAATTGTTTTATAAGAAAAGAGGTGTAATCATATGGAAAAAGATTATCGTCAATATAATGAGATAGCAGAATTCTTAAAAGTGTTGGCGCATCCAGTGCGTCTTTGTATCGTGAAGGGATTGCTTAAGAGTGGCGGGTGTAATGTAAGTTATATTCAGTCCTGCCTCGGGGCTCCGCAATCGACCATATCACAGCATTTACAAAAGCTTAGAGCTGCTGGAATTATTGAGGGAACCCGCAATGGCACAGAGATTTGCTATCGGGTAGTTAACGATAAGGTAGCAGAGCTTATAAAGATATTCTTTGAATGATTAGTGTATACAAAAAACGTGGTTGGTACCAACGACTTCATACAGTTGCTTATTAAAATATGTTTTATACCATGTTTTAGTTTACTTAGGAATTACTTTATTTGTGCAAATTAGTAAATATAAGTCGTTGTGAGGACTTGTGAAAATATATTTTAAAATAAATTATGAATAGGGGAAATGGTATGAATAAAAAAGTATTGATTGTTGGTGGAGTGGCTGGAGGAGCTTCCGCTGCTGCACGTTTACGAAGATTGGATGAGACGGCTGAAATTATTATGTTTGAGAGAGATGAGTATATCTCCTTTGCCAACTGTGGTTTGCCATATTATATCGGTGAGACAATTAAGAAGCGGGATCGTTTGCTGGTGCAGACACCAGAAGCAATGATGGCGAGATTCTGTATTGATGTAAGAATTAACAGCGAAGTTGTTCGCGTAGATGCTGACAATAAAAAAGTAACGGTAAATAGTAAAGAGAAAGGCACCTATGAGGAGAGTTTTGATTACTTGATACTGTCTCCTGGTGCAAAGGCGTTGCGACCCAATATACCAGGAATTAATAGCAGTAAAATATTATCTCTAAGGAATATTCCAGATACTGATCGAATTAAGGAATATGTTGATAAGGAAGGGACCAAAGAGGCAGTCGTTATTGGTGGTGGCTTTATCGGTGTGGAAATGGCGGAAAACCTTCGCGAGAGAGGCTTAGATGTAACCTTGGTTGAAGCTGCTCCTCATATCCTAGCACCATTTGATACGGATATGGTTGTGATTGCAGAGAAGGAACTAGAGGATCATGGTGTTCATCTAATTCTAGGAGATGGAGTGAAAGCTTTTAAAGAGCTTGGCCACAAGGTGGAAGTAACTTTAAATAGTAATACAAAACTTACCACTGATATTGTGATACTGGCCATTGGTGTAGCACCAGATACCAGTTTCCTTAAAGATAGTGGAATTGATCTTGGTCCAAGGGGACATATTCTTGTAAACAACCGGTTGGAGACAAACAAGGAAGGCATCTATGCTGTAGGAGATGCTATATCAGTAGTAGACTATGTAACGAATCAGGTTACAGCCATTCCACTAGCAGGCCCAGCTAATAAACAAGGGAGAATTGCAGCGGATAATGTGGCTGGACTTAATTCTAAATATACCGGTACTCAAGGAAGTTCTATATTGAAAATCTTTGAAATGACTGCGGCGAGTACAGGAGCCAATGAAAGAACATTACAAAAGGTGGGTATACCATATCAACAAGTTACCGTGCACCCATTATCCCATGCTTCTTACTATCCGGGAGCGATTCCGATGACATTAAAGTTGTTGTTTGATGAACAGGGAAATGTTCTTGGAGCACAAGGAATAGGATATGATGGAGTTGATAAAAGAATTGATGTAATCGCTACGGTAATTCGAATGAAGGGAACCGTAGAGGACTTAACCGAGTTAGAACTGGCTTACGCACCTCCATTTTCATCAGCCAAGGATCCGGTCAATATGGCAGGGTATGCTGCGCAGAATGTATTAGAGAATCGAAGCCATGTGACAACTTGGGATGAAGTGATGCAGATGAAGCGAGAGGATTATTTGCTTGTAGATGTACGAACCCAGTTCGAATATAACAATGGTCATATCGAAGGTGCCATCAATGTTCCACTGGATGATCTAAGGGAACGTATCAATGAACTGGACCCTGATAAGCTAATCGTGGTATATTGCCAGGTGGGGTTACGTGGTTACTATGCTGATCGCATCCTTTCGCAACATGGATACCAGGTCTTAAATGTAACTGGTGGTTATAAATCAGCAATGAATCTGAAGTTTGTACCGCAAAAGGTAGAATTAAGAGCGGCGGCCTTAAAGAGCGAGAGACGAATTATAATTGATCCAGATACGCAAACAGTGAAAGAGGATGATGAAACTATAAAACCTAAGGAAGGATACTATGATAAATCCTTGGATGCATGTGGACTATGCTGTCCGGGACCTTTACTACAGGTGAAGACTGCCATGGATGATCTTGCGGTTGGACAGATCCTAAAAGTAAGCGCTACTGATCCTGGTTTCTATGAGGATATAAAGGCCTGGTGTAGAAGCACGAATAATGAGCTTGTTGATCTTAAGAAAGATGGAGGGAATATCACCGCATTTATTTGTAAAACAGATTCATGCAGCAGTAATTATAAACAAAATCCTAATGTATCGGAGCAATCCGGTAAGGATAATAAAACTATGGTAGTATTCAGTGGGGATCTTGATAAGGCAATTGCCTCCTTTATCATCGCCAATGGTGCAGCTTCTATGGGTAAGAAAGTAACCATGTTCTTTACCTTCTGGGGACTTAATATTTTAAGAAAACCAAAGAAAGTCAATGTACAAAAAGACATCGTAAGCAAGATGTTTGGAATGATGATGCCTCGTGGAAGTAAGAAACTTAAACTTTCCAAGATGAATATGATGGGAATGGGTGGTAAGATGATCCGCAAGGTCATGAAGGATAAGAACGTCTCCTCCCTAGAAGAATTAATCCAAATAGCTATTGATAATGGGATAGAGATTGTTGCTTGCCAGATGTCGATGGACGTTATGGGATTAAGGAAAGAAGAGTTAATTGATGGCGTGAAAATCGGCGGTGTTGGTTACTACCTTGGGGAAGCCGAAGATTCTAATGTGAATCTATTTATATAATTGTTTAGTAGCAAGAGTTAAATTGCCAATAGATATTCTCATATAGTGGCCCTATCGGTAATGATAATGAATCGTTATGGGTAGGGCCTTTTCATATCTACTAATGATTGTGTAAATACTTGCTATTCTTAATCTAATTATCTTTTCTAGATATCGTATTTATGCTATACTGTTCTAAAGTTAATGAGTAGAATTTACTACAAACAGTTTTCATTAAAATGTATTAATTACTTGGGAGTTTAATAGATTTGAAAATCTTATAAACTTATGGGGAGGATTTTCTATGATAAGAACAAGAAAAATATCGACCACATTTTCAATAATATTGGCATTAATTATGATTACTGTACATATTCCAAAGATTGCATCTGGAGACATTAAGCAAATTACAGAGGCTGAGGATAAGCTGGAGAATATATCTAATGAAGAGAAAGCAGTATTGGAGGAGCTTTTTTTTATTTCTCAGCATATTGATGAAATGGAAATTGAAGAAGAACAGATTTCTATGGATATGGAGCGTATACAGGCCGAGATCGGAGATATTGAAAATACGATAGTAGAGAAGCAAAAGGAGTATGATGAACAATTAGTACTTCTAGAACGATTTTTAGTTCTTTATCAAAGAAGTGGTCCTGCTACCTATATTGAGTTCCTCTTGAAGGCGGAAAATTTAACCGAGTTTCTTAAAAGTATGAATATAATCAAAGACATTTCAAAGAATGTTGGAGAATTATTGGCTTCCTTAGAGGAATATAAGGAGCTATTAGAGCAGGAAAAAGCTCGATTGGATGAGAAGCTTTTAAGCTTAGAGGCTAAAAAGACTGAGTTACAAATAAATTTAGAAAAACAACGAGCGTTAAGACAAGAGCAGGAGGATTATTTAGCTTCATTAAAGGTGGATAAAGCATTTTATGAAGAGCAATTAAGCAATCTAGAGCAACTGTGGGATGCGAATAAAATGCTATTCTCAGAAATCGTCGATGAAATCACAAGAATTGTTGGGGAAGGATATTTCACGATGGAGGATTTAAACATTATGTTCTCCTTCACCGGTATCAAAGGGCATATTAGCGACGATACCTTTAATCAGGTGCTAAATAGGCACTCGGACTTAACGGAGACGATTTTTACCTTCCAACCTGGGAAGATTATCATAGAAATACCTGAAAATCATATGATAATCGGTGGAAGCTTTATCTTGGCGGGAGAGAGCACCATTGAGTTCATTCCTGAGGAAGGGCGTTTCTATGATATGGAGTTAGAACAATCTTCCCTAGATGAGCTATTCCGTAATAGCCCATTGACTATTGATTTTAAGGCAATCGCAGGGGAAATGGTAATCTTTAATTTTGCTGTTGAGAATGTGGAAAGCCAAGAGGGAAGTTTGGCTTTTGAAATCAAATTGCAGTTTTAAAGAGGGATGTTTGTTATTATTAAAGGATTTTATTTTTTAAATAATATTAGATACTAAAATGCGGGAAATATAAAGGTAAGGAGTGGTGGGATGATTCGAGCGAATGGGGTTTATTTGCGGTATCCTGATGGTACTGAGGCTTTAAAGGATATTAATTTACATATTAAACCTGGTGAAATTGTATATATCACCGGACCGAGCGGCTCCGGTAAGACTAGTCTACTAAAATTACTTCTTGGCATGGAATTTGCGACGCTTGGGTCATTAGAGGTAATGGGAATGCCGATGGTAAAAGGGAAAACTGCTAGTATAAATAAACTTAGAAGGAAGATAGGTCCTGTTTTCCAAGAATTCAAGCTAATTGATGGAAGAACAGCTTTTGAAAATGTGATGATGGGGATGCGTTTTCTTGGAATGCCCCCTCGTAAAATGAAAGATGAAGCCAAAAATGCTTTAATTAAAGTTGGGTTGGAAGAAAAAATGGCTTCTAAGGTGGAGAATTTATCATGGGGCCAGCAACAAAGGGTAGCGATTGCGAGAGCAATTGCTAGAAAACCAGCATTAATTCTAGCCGATGAACCTACCGGCAATTTGGATCAGGAAAATGCGATGAATATCTTAAAAATACTTCATAACGTTAAGGATATTAACACAACGGTACTTATAACAACTCATGCGACGCATCTGCTTGATGGAATAGAGGATGCTAACTTTCTTCATGTTGATAATGGTTCTATACGTGTAGAAGGAAAGGGGTGGTGATATGAAGACATTCCTATATAATGTTGGATATTTTCACCGGGAAACCTGGAGAATAGTGAAATCAAATTTACTATCAAATCTATTTTCCGTTCTTGGAACCGGGCTTATTCTATTTCTATTCGGTATGGTGGCAACAGGAACACTGATCGGCAATGAGCTTCTTGCAAAATTACAGCAAGAAGCAGAAATCAGTGCTTATTTTAGCGAGACTATGGATGAAAGCGTCGCTCTATTATTGGTTGATGAGATTAAAGAAATTGAGGGCGTGTGGAATGCTAGGCTTGTTGGAGAAGAAGAGTCCCGCTCTCAAATGGAAGACCTACTGGGGGAAGAAGCCGGAATTCTGGAATTATTTGAGGAAAATCCATTTGCGGCTTTTATCGAGATCAGAATACATCTTGATTCCATGGATACGGTACTTAATGAAGTAGATAATCTAAATGGTATTGAATATGTCAGGGATAACAGGGCAGTTCTGGAGCGGTTACAAGGGATCATCGGTGGATTAAAAATCATCGGAACTCTCATTATACTTGCAGTAGGAATCACAACCCTAATTATCCTATCCCATATGATCCGGCAAGGGATTTATAATAATCGCGAACAGATTAATACCCTGCGTTTACTTGGTGCACCGGGAAGCTTTATTGGTTTCCCCTTTGTAATGGTGGGATTGCTGCTTACCCTACTGGGAGGAGCTTTAGCTACTATTTTAATAAATGTTTTAATTAATAGCGGTTATAGCAGTATAGATGGTGCACTTACTTTCATACCATTGCCCTCGCAGCAGGGATTAATGATGAATATATCGATTTTGATAATCGCTGTTAGCTTGGTGCTGGGACTGTTGGGGAGTCTGTTTGGACTATCCTCGATAGGGAAGAATAGGTGATAGGCAATGGTCTTAAACGAAAGATAAACAACCACTTTCGGCCGGTCGACGCCAACCTGGATATATATGCACACATATTCAGATTTAGTTAAATATAGACTTTCAGCACCGAGTAAAATTAAATACAAATAAATTTTGGAGGAAGACAGAATGTACAGTTTTATGAATGATTACAGTGAGGGAGCTCATCCTAGACTTTTTGAAATGTTAAAGCAAGCAAATTTGGAGCAGAATAACGGATATGGTTTGGATGATCATAGTTTGAAAGCAAAGGAATATATCAAGAAGAAGATTGGGAGAGAGGATGTGGATATTCATTTTATCCCTGGAGGAACCCAGACAAACCTTTTGGTTATTTCCTCTTTCCTGCGTCCTTACCAATGCGTTATCTCTGTTGATACTGGACATATTAATGTCCATGAGACAGGGGCCGTGGAAGCTACTGGTCATAAGGTGGTTACCGTACCTGGTAAAGATGGGAAATTAACTCCTGAAGCGATTGCTAAGGCTTTGGAATACCATACGGATGAGCATATGGTACAGCCAAAGATGGTCTATATCTCCAATACGACGGAGCTTGGAACTATTTATACCAAGGCGGAACTTACTGCCATAAGCAACTTCTGTAAGGAAAAGAAGCTTCTATTATTCCTTGATGGCGCTAGACTGGCATCAGCACTAACTTGCAAAGCCAACGACCTAACCCTTAGTGATATTGCAAACCTAGTTGACGTATTCTACATCGGTGGAACAAAAAATGGGGCTTTGCTTGGGGAAGCACTTGTGCTATGTAAAGAAAGCTTGAAAGAAGACTTCCGTTATCTTATCAAGCATCGAGGAGCCATGATGGCAAAAGGATTTGTTATGGGAATTCAGTTTGAAGCACTATTTGAAGATAATCTATATTTTGAACTTGGATTACATGCAAACCAGATGGCAGAGAGAATCGCAGAAGCTCTACATCAAGGAGGCTATTCCTTCTATGCCACACCTGGAACTAATCAATTATTCCCTATTCTGTCAAATGAAATTATTGATACACTGGCGGAGAAATTTGTCTTCTCTATACAGGAAAAGATTGATAAAGAGAATAGTGCTGTGCGATTTGTGACTTCTTGGGCAACGACAGAGGAAAGCGTGGAAGCGCTTGTAAAGGAATTACTCCTATACGGTGCACGATAAGGGTATGTTTCATACTTTGTTACCGATTTTCGATAATACAGCGAAAAAATAAAGGGGAGAAGTATTTATGTTAACAAGGGTAAACCAGAAGAATGGAGATCAGTTATCCATCCTTGGATTTGGTTGTATGCGGTTTCCAACTAAAGGTGGAGGGATTGATGAGGAACGGTCCATTAAAATGATAAGAAATGCGATTGAGAATGGGGTTAATTATTTTGATACTGCATATTTTTATCATAATGGAAAAAGTGAATCCCTACTGGGAGATGCCCTTACTGGGGGCTACCGTGAACAGGTCAAGATTGCAACAAAACTACCTCCTTTTATGGTAAGTAAACTAGAGGGGGCTAAGAAAATATTTGCAACGCAGCTGGAAAAGTTAAAAACAGATTATATCGACTATTATCTTCTACATATGCTTACTGATAAAGCCACTTTTGATCGAATGGTGGATAT
>JAAYSQ010000081.1 GCA_012523925.1 Clostridiales bacterium | reverse complement strand
TACACCATCTAAAGCTACAGCTCCACTATTTATGTAATCCAAAGTAGTAGGAGAAGCAATTTTCTCAACAACAAAATTCGACATCTGTGCTGGGAAACTGATTATTAAGAATACACGTGCTGCTAGAGCTGGGTTCATAAAGTTCTGACCCAAACCTCCATATAGCATCTTTACAATCAGTATTGCAAATACACCACCTAGAACAGCCATCCATAGAGGAATGCTAGCTGGTAGGTTTAATGCAAGCAAAAGTCCGGTAACCACATCGCTATAATCTCCTGGGTTAACCTTCATTTTCATTAATCTACAATAAACATATTCAGTTACTGTACATGCCAATATCGTTGTTAAAATAACCAATAATGATCTTAAACCAAAGTTATAAATTCCAAATAAACTGGCAGGGATTAGCGCTATACACACATCCTGCATGATATTTCTTGTTGTAATGGGGCTCCTGGCATGCGGGGCAGCCGTCACGTGATACAAATCGTTCAAAGTTACACCTCTTTCTGATTTTCTAAATGTATTTCAAAATTCAAGATAAATGGCAATTCACTCCTTGCCTTACGCTTTCGCTTTCCTTCTATTTGCCAGGACTTGATTTTTTGTCTGCAAAATCTGTTGGGTAAGTCCTTTTCTTGCAGGACATATATAGGAACAGGATCCACAGCCACAGCATTCTAAACCATCCATCTTCACGAAACGTTCCTCATCATTGTGGGCACCAAGTATTGCCAGCTGCACAGGCACTAATTGCAATGGACAAACTTCCGTACACCTTCCACAGCGAATGCAAGGGGATTCCTCTACCGCCGCTTCATCAACTAGGAAACCAAGCAAGGAAGAGGTTGTCTTTGTAACCGATATATTATAAGTATACATAGCCATACCCATCATCGGTCCGCCGAATACAATCTTTTCTGGTTGCTGCTTGAAACCGTCTGCCGCTTCCACAATTTCACCAAAATTGGTTCCTATCAGAACATCAAAATTCTGTGGATTATTTACCGCATCACCAGAGATTGTTACAATTCGGTTGGTCAATGGCGTACTTTTAGCCACTGCCATATAAACAGCTGCTGCAGTAGCTACATTATTAACAACACAACCAACATCTGCCGGAAGTTTCTTAGAATTTAACTTTCTTCCTGTTGTTACATATACCAACTGGCGTTCGCCGCCCTGAGGGTATTTTGTCTTAACGATATGTACCTCAATATTACTATCTGCAGAAACCAACTCCTGAAACTTCTTAATCGCTTCTGGTTTATTATCCTCGATTGCAATAATACCCTTTGCATTTTTAAATAAACTTAAAATAATCTTAAGTCCACCAACGATTTTTTCAGGCTCCTCTATCATTAAGCGATAATCCGATGTCAGATAAGGTTCGCATTCTGCACCGTTGATAATTACATAGTCAATCGCATCCTCATCCTTAGGAGCAAGCTTCACATTTGTAGGGAATCCAGCTCCGCCAAGTCCAACGATACCAGCTTCTTTAACAGCTTCCCTGATTTCTTGCTTGGACATTTTCTTGTAGTCTCGCTCTTTTCCATAGCCTTCAATTTTTTTGTATTCATGATCGTTTTCTATTACAATAGATTCCACTAATTTACCCGTTACCACCAATCTTTTTTCAATAGCTTTAACGGTACCGGATACAGAACTGATGACATTGGAGGAGATATACCCATCTGCTTCACCAATCTTCTGTCCAACCAACACGTAATCACCTACTGCCACAACCGGCTTTGCAGGTGCCCCTATATGTTGAGACATTGGAAATACCAATTCACCTTTCGGTAATAGAACAGTTGTGGGTTTATCCATCGTAAGTTCTTTACCTTCATATGGATGGATTCCGCCCATAAATGTTGACTTACCCATAAACCATTTCCCTCTTTTCTTTCTTCTATCAATTACTCATTGTTAAATATCAAACAATGTAACGCATTTTGAGCGCACACTGCTTATTATATCACAATCATTTTATTTTTTATATAGATTTTTAAAATTTGTGACAATATACTTTTAAAAGACTAATTTTTCGACAAAATAAGCATAGATGAACATTCGCTCTCTTTATTTTGTTTGATATTCGCAGTAATGCTTACATTGTAAGGGCGAAATGTCAACTGAATCAATATGATATTCATTCCAAACGCAGAAAAAAGGTATCTCTACGAATATCATCATAGAAACACCTTTTAACTTAACTACGTCGGATGAGCATTATAAGCCAGCTTACGTCTTTACGCATTGAGCTTAATATTGTTGGTGATACCTCGACTTATGGAGATATTTTTCCTTCGTAGCCAAGCCGCCTCTGATATGGCGCTCTGACTTATTGTGGTCAAGAACGACCCTCGCCTTCTCTGCAAGGGAGGGGTTAATTTGAATAAGACGCTCAGTTACGTCTTTATGTACGGTTGATTTTGAAATGCCAAACTGCTTAGCTGTCTGCCTCACTGTTGCATTATTTTCAATAATATAATTAGCGATTTCAACCGCCCGTTCCTCTATATAGCCTTTCATAGTTTCTGCGTTCCACCTCATAAGACAGAACGCATTCCCCCTTATTATCGTTGTTGTTACATTGTATGCAAGGTAATTTGGTGGTAGTACTTAGAATATTTTTTCCCATAAAGAAAAGACGGTTAATAACCGTCTTTCTTATTTACATTTGTAAAATTCTGAAATCTTATAATAAATTGGGGGGTAGTCTTCATAGCAACCCCATCAAATTTACCCTACAATCCTGTCATTCGATAATAAAACCGTTCCTCTAAATTTCTTGTTCTATAATAAACTTTATCATTGATAGGTATCTGAGTTAATAATGCATACATTCTTTAATTATAATGTCTTATCAAAAATTTATAATTTTATGTACCCATATCCATCCACAATTGCCTCCAACCTCTGCCCCTCTTTACATAGTGGACATTCTCCAATAGTATAACTCTTATATACTGGAAGGTGCTGTGGCTTAAAAATAGAGCTCACTTTAATATTATCAATACTCTCTATTGCACTGAAGATAGCGGTGATGCCGACCGTGATACCGCCATAGTATCGAATACAATCGTAACTCTTGCGGATAGTATCCCCTGTCGTAGCTGAACCAACGAATAGCAAGACTCGTTTACCATAAATTGCAGGCTGGTTATTCATCCTGAATATCATCTGCCCATTGGTATTAAAAGTAGGGCTTATGATATAGATTGACTCATGCGCATTCATGGATCGGATACCCGCATTAGAAAACTCCTGTGCTATAAATGCACCAATCACTTCACATCCATCAAGGCAGACAATTGTATCAACAGCATCGTTGATATATTGTGATGCAATCACCTTGGCAGCTTCCGCCGCTTCTTTTTGCCTAGTCTTCATTAAAGTCAGGTCAATATACAGGTTAATATGGGAGTTACTGGTTGCGAAATGTCCGGGTATCACCCTCAATGCAATCTTTTTATTCTTTGGTGAAAGGATCTTTATTACTCTGCTTTCCATAGAATACCCCCTTATCTCTATTCCTTTGGAATGGGATTTACTTACATATCCATTATATTCCATTACATAATTATATGCAAGAGTAATGATATCAGGGAAGAAACATGGCATTTATTTGATATTCATAATATATCAAAGGTAGGATATAATTGTATTAATAATATTAGGAGGCAAGCTATGAGCAAAAAAGGAATTTTGTTGTTACAAGAGACAACGCAGGAGCAGTTAGATATGCTAGCTGTCATCGCTCCTGATTTTGAATTGATAAAGGGTTGGACAAGCGAGGAAAATGACTTTCCTCTAGAAAATATCGAGATACTCTATGGATGGAATAAGAAAAAATCCCCATCATTGTTAGAAATTCCAAATAGTAAACTGCAATGGATTCAGGTACAATCCGCAGGGGTAGATTACATGAACTTTGATCTTTTAAAGAAAAAGAATATCTTATTAACCAATGGTAGTGGCATCCATGCAATTCCTATATCCGAATCCGTCTTTGGCATGATCCTGGCATATACCAGAGGAATTCAAAGGTCCGTTAAAAACCAGAGTAATAAAGTATGGGACCGCAATCACCCAATTATTGAATTACACAGCAGCACCATAATGATTGTTGGAACTGGACAAGTCGGTACACAAGTAGGAAAAATTGCAAAATCCTTTGGAATGAAAACCATTGGAGTAAATCGCAGTGGTCGCAATGCAGAGAATATGGATATTACCATTACCCAGCAGAACATAGGCACCCATTTACCAGAAGCTGATATTGTAGTGAATATTCTACCATTGACCAATCTTACTCATCATTTCTTTAATAAAGAAATCTTCTCACAAATGAAAGAAGATTCTATATTTATAAATGTAGGCCGTGGTCCTTCGGTTAACACAGAGGATTTAATTGATGCAGCAAAATCCGGTAAACTTGCCTTTGTAGGATTAGATGTATTTGAAGAGGAGCCACTGCCTGTAGACAGCCCTCTTTGGTCAATGGACAACGTGCTTATTACACCGCATATTTCAGGATTTGCAAGACATTTTAAAAAGCGCTTATTTGATATATTCTCTACGAATTTAAAAGCCTATGTCAAAGGGGAGGACCTACCACGTAATAAGATTGACTATGGACGTAATTATTAAGCTAACGGTTTCCCTTATGGAACAAGCATAACATATAGCGGTACGTAAGGTTGTGACAGACAAAAATCTAGCGATAACGTCTGCCACAAACCAAGTACCGAATTCTTAATTTCTAATATTATCAATAAAATCATTGGCTTTACTGTAGGCTCCACTCTTCGCATTTTCTACCTTGCTACCAATCTTCTTTACACCATCGCTTATATTATCGGCCAGATCCTCTACTTTATCTTCGAACGTTTCCGTCATATCCTCCATTCGATTTCCTAGGTTCGCCTTTATGGTCTGCACCTTACCTTTAAACTCCATTTCGTCATTATCAAGTATCTGCCCTGCAGTCTCTTTTATGGTACCTAGAACCTTATCTTTACTGTTTTTTATTCTTTGGTCCAATTGAATCCCTCCATTCATTGCTACTATCTTTATAATGCAAACTTTATAATAGAAAGGTATCTAAATGTATAATACTTTTCTATTATTATAATATGAGCATTGGAAAGTAACTCTATTCTTAGGGCAATCTCAGAATTTCAATCCGAAGAAACTTTTCTTATTAAAACCTGCTTGTATTTCTTCATAGCTTCCTTTTTGAAATACATTCTTAGGAAATTCCATACGCCAATTCGCTAGAATACCATCTGCCAACGGTTCGCTTATTTTAAAACCAAGATAGCGTATCATCGGTATGGTATATACCGCGAAGAAGTATTGATATCGATCCAAATTTTCTTTCCTAACGGAACGTTTCTGACGTTTTTTACTACCATTTTGCCCGCCATCGATTAATCTCTTAACTTCTTCTACCAAAGCCCTAGAAGCTCCGGTTACAGCTTCCTCATATAACTCCTTTGATAAGGATGCATAAGACTCAATTGGCTGAATGACCCTAATACCCGTTTGAACATAATTTTCAAAACTAGTGCTATAACTTTTCTTTGTAAAATTCTCCATATACTGATTAAAGTTATCCAGTAATAGCCCTATATTCTCAAGCGCCAACTTATAATCTGCCCTAGCAGCTTGAATTGTAATCTCAGTATTTCCAGACTCTGTCTCCTGTACTTCAAAAGTCTCACCGCAATACATGCAGATACATTTCTTCATATCCGGCGGTATACGAAGCTCGCCATTACATTTGGGACAATATTTTACCAAGTATTCCATATGAGATCCTCCTAGAATTTATCCTTTCTTCGTTCTTTACCTTTATCTTTATTAAATATTGGCTATGATCTTTTTTATGTCTTTACAATATAATACCATTAAAATTAATGTTGCCCAATAATTTCTACCATATTAATTGAAAGTAATCATCATTGAAATCAATTATATGCGAATCAATCAACAAAAGGAATTTCATTTAGTAGAAACCTTCATTTCAAAATACTTTACTTGGTTAACCATATTTTATCACTCTGATATAATATCAATGATGCCCATAATATGGATAAAATTAATATATGTATAATTTGTATTGACAAATAAATCAATAAAATTATAATAAAAGTATATTCATTTCTAAATTTTTCCATAAACTTTCTAAAGATAAAATTATCTAAAACGCTTCCCTCACTTTTAAGATAAAATCCCATAAAACAATCCGGATAATATACGACTTATGTAATTTGAATTGGCTAAACAGAGATAAAAAATGAGACAAGTGCATAAAGATTATTGTACTCATTATTTCGAATAAAAGTATTTCTTAAACACTTAGAAAGATTACAACCAATTGATTTAGGTATGTCATTTATAGAAATGTTATTTTTTATTGCTACACCGTAATTCTTAATAAAATTAAGCAATTTATTTACATAAATGCTTAAAAATTATAGAGAAAAGTGAGGTGATACTTGAAGTGATACTTGCATTATATTAATTATCAAAACTGGGAAGTGAGTAATTAATTAATAAGGAGGCATACTTATGCGTAAAAAAAATCTATCTATTTTTCTCGCGCTCATTCTGTCATTAGTGCTTATTTCATCAACACTGACATCTTGCGGGAAATCAAAAACTGTAATGACTGAAGTGGATACTCCACGTAATGAAACGCTAATCGTAGAGACACAAACCCCTACTGATGTTCCTGGGCAATTTAACTCCTACATGCTTGGTACCCAGATGGGATTTGGTATTCATCAACTCATGTCTGCTATGATGTGGGAAATGGATACTGTCACAGGTGAGCAATTTGGTGAGGTAGCCGCAGGCATGCCAGAATCAAATGCTGATTTTACAGAACATATAGTTAAGATCCGAGAAGGCATCAAATGGTCTGATGGGGAAGACCTCAATGCCGACGACGTAGTATTTACATTCAATATGATTATGTCCAATCCCGGTATTGGCCCATGTGAATATTACAATACTGTGTTTAAATCAGTAGAGAAGGTTGACGATTATACGGTTAAGATCGTAACCAATGATTCCTTCCCTCGTTTGGCATTAAGATTTGGCGTTACAATATGGGGTAATGATCTACGAATTGTTCCAGAACATGTTTACTCCAAAGTGGATGATGTAACTAATTTTAAAGATAGTGATCCTGTAGTCGCCGGCCCATACACTGTAAAATCCTATGACGAATTAGGCAAATGGGTTCTCTATGAGCGTCGGGACGACTGGGAAAATAGTACGGTTGGCGTTGTTACTGGTAAGATGCCTCAGGCTAAGTATATTTGGTTCCGGTATCTTGGTGATGACACTACCCGTCAGATGGCTATGATTAATAACGAAGTTGATATCCTTTGCGAAGTTACTCCTGAGATGCTTGATGTTATGGTAGCAGAAAACGATAAGATTGCATGCTGGTATGACGATTTCCCATACGCTACAAGCGATGACCCATGCTCCAAAGGTATCTCTTTCCAAATGGCCAAAGAGCCATATAACAACCCTGATTTCCGTTGGGGTATCGCTCTGGCTATGAACTTCGATGAAATTTCCATGAATATATTTAATGGTGTTGGTCGTGCTAGTGCTTTCCCTATTCTTACAGCCACCAGTGCAATGCAGGAACTTTACTACAAACCACTGA
This sequence comes from Clostridiales bacterium, assembly GCA_012523925.1. Classification (GTDB taxonomy): domain Bacteria; phylum Bacillota; class Clostridia; order Lachnospirales; family Lachnospiraceae; genus Mobilitalea. Next base: position 1,248 of record JAAYSQ010000081.1, on the reverse strand, counting down.
TACCTTGGTTAGAAGAATTTGAACTAGATCTAGGCGATGGTACAACCGTTAAACCTTTCGATCCTGGTTATGCAGAACGTATGGCTGAAAAACTCAGAGCAGAGGGCAAAGATATTCCTACCGATAAGGACGAACTAATCGATATGTTCGGTATCGGTTGCTGGAAGTATGATCCGGTTGCTGCTGAGAAGCTACTTATTAAGGCCGGATTAGAAAAGAAAGATGGCAAATGGTATTACAAAGGTGAACCTTTCACCATCAATATGACCTATTTAGCTGATACAGAAGCCCAAGCAGGACGTGGCGTAATCGCAGCCCATGATCAGCTAGTTAAATTCGGACTTGACTGCAAGCTTTCTAGCGAAAGTAGTGCAACTTGGGATACCAATGCAGCTACTGGTAACTTTGAAATCGCAGGCTACTGGCCGACAGGTGGTATTACCAAGGATATCTACTCTCAAATTAATGGTTGGGATGCCGATTTAATCGTACCTCTTGGCGAGCGTGGCGCAGGCCAAGGTTCCCGTTGGAACAATGCAAGAGCGACTGAAATCATCCACGAGCTTGCAAAACTGTCTCCGGAAGATGAAAGATCCTATGAATTAGCAATGGAATTTATGAAAGTTGCTATAGAGGATATGCCGTTCGTTGGCTTCCATTCTGGTGTTAAGTTCGTTCCGACCAATAGTACTCTGTGGGAAAACTATCCAAGTGCTAAGAACCCGTACAATGGTCCTTGGTGGTGGTGGAGCTGCTTCAAGTACATTACAACAGAAATTACTCCTGTAGAGAAATAAAATAAGATAGGTATTTTATATTAATAAATCGCCTGCATATGTAAAAATGAGGCATGTGCCAAGTCGCAGGGCAGCGCATGCCTCTTTTTATATCTATCACTATTAAACAGTAAAAAGATCAAAATATATTCAAAGGGGTGTATATATTGAAATTTGGCAAATATTTTGCTCTTCGTGTTTTAACCTGGGCTTTGACCATTTGGATCGGTGTAACATTTATATTTTTCATTCCACGGATGTTCCCTTCCGACCCAGTAGAAAGCATGATTGGGCAAATACAATCTCGTTCCGGGCAAATGGATCCGGTACAACTAGAAACACTGCGTAGATCCTTACGTGTCCAGTTCGGTCTGGAAGGATCACTACTTGAACAGTATGGCACATTTCTTTGGAGGGGATTGCTGCATTTTGACTTTGGTCCTTCCTTAATGAGCTATCCTGTATCTGTAGG
>JAAYSQ010000080.1 GCA_012523925.1 Clostridiales bacterium | reverse complement strand
ATTTCATCGGTTTCTTTCTCTTCATCTACAGTATAAGCCGAAGCAACAGAATGACCAGTCCACCCACGAAGCCGTACACCTTGCACCATGTTTAAACCATCAATGGGTAGTAGTCTAACTGGTATTTGAATCTGATAGCAAACTACAATATCAATGCAGTCCATATCATCCAATACTTTTGAATGATAAAAGCTAATTCCCTCAAACCCATCCTTGATACAAGAGCCTTTTAACGAATCCATATTTAGATAGTGTTGCATATACATTTTAAGCATTGAACCATTGATTGAGGACGCTACCAATTCAGATAATTCTATATCCGTTCCCAAATCAAATATCGTTTGATCAAAATGATCTATATCCTCTGCATTAGCAAAATCCTGATAAATATAGGTTAGCTTTGCTAGATCTAATCCCATCTTGCTGATTGCAGATTGAATTTGTTCCTGCACGGTAAATATTTGTATAAAATAAAGGAAGGCTAATATAAGAAATAGAAATATAGGCATAACCAAGGATGCTTCTAGTGTTAAGGAAGCAGGATACTGTCTAGCATAAATATCATTTGTCTTATCTTTTCGTTTATCTTGCCTTTGCATTATAATTTCTTTCATTTGTATTTTTCTTAGCTTCCTTCTTTTTGATATAAATTTGATAAAAGTAGTGAAATTACTGTATTATCTAGTTTTAATTTCAGCACTTATTATCCCAACCTTATATTCCAATATGGACTAGGTTTTTATTAATAGTTTGGGATGTCCGTTCTTCCAGTGTTTATAGAGTTGTTATTATATAGAAAAGCAAATGATTTCTTGGAGAGAGAATTTTTATATTATTATTTTTTATTTTAATAAAGATTTACAAGAATTACTTAGACTGTTAAATTCGCTAGTTTATAAACTGTTGAATTATGTTAATAGAATTGCTAGAAGAGCGGACATCCCAAACCATCAATATTAAGTGCTGATAGATTATAACTTTATCTACTTAGTAGCAGTATCCACTCTTTATTAGAAAATTAAAATCCTGCCTATGATACAGATATTCTTGGACAAATTTGAATCCTGTGAATTTCGGTTTTATATAAATCATGGTTTCTGTATCAAATCCAAAGAGGCAATTTTTAAAAGAAAAATCATCGTGATAGCGTAACTTTAAGTTTTCTTCAATTAGATCCATTGAACGATAGATTGTTTTAACGCGATTGGAAAACAGAAGAAAAATTGATAGATAATCTCTATAGGACATTGCTATTCCATTTGCATTGGTAATGTCTTGGGCCTTTGCATTAATTTTCTCATGGGTAAGTAGCAGCAAATCATTTAATCTCATGACAATTTCCTTCTTTAGAATGGGAACCTCCTTTCCCTTTAGGAGTGCACAAGCATCTACCAAAGCTTCCGCAAATGACAACAGAATCAGTATCAGTGTCTGTACTATTGAGATTAATATAGGCATACCAGTAAAGCCTACCATAGCTGTTGCAACAACTTTTGCTTCGCTACGAATAGTCTCATCCATGAGGATGGTAACCAGGTCTGCTGCCATGCGGATGGCTATTAATCTCGCTATAATAGAGGATAAATTCTTCTCATCCTCCATCTTACCAACTAGTACATATTCCTGTTCATAGGTTAAACGGGATGGTTTTCGTGAACCTTCTTCCTCTCCTTCATTTGGATAGGAATAGAAGTGTTCCTTTATATACTCTGTAAGTAGCAAGGTTTCAGTAATATAATTTAAACTGCCCGTTATAGATGAAGTGTTACCAATTACATTATTCAGACCTCCAAATATGCTTCCTATATTAGAAATCTCGTTACTTTTTATAGAATTATTAATGAGGCTTGTAATCTCCGTAATGTTTCTCTCCTGAGATTCTAAAGTAAGATCAGAAGGCATCCATCCATCGGAAAGTTTTGCCATCGAGATTGTATCCTGTTTTACCACAAGCCCTGTAATTCCCCCCAATATCGTGGATTGTATTGCGCTAAGAAAATCGGCTGTTTCACCTATATTCGTTATCAAGCTGCTGTAATCTAAGGTAAGCCCTTGTACTTGATATTTAGATAATATCTCCCAAGTATTTTGGAAAAGAACCCTAGCATTGGCATAATGTTTTTGTGAAAGCTCCTGCAACGCCTTATCAAGTGCATCCTCTGTTTGTTGGAGTATCGATTTATCATATTCTAGAATTCTCTTCATTCCTATAAAGTCATAGCCAATACCATCCTCTGAAGAATATCGTTTTAGCAGCTCAAGATCATCTAGTAAATCATTAATTATCATATCATCAAGGCCCTCTTTTTCATTATGTAATAATGTCTCATAAGCCTCCAGATGTGGGGCCGAGGAGTTTACGGTTAGCAAAATCTTATTAATTACCTTAATTGCTTTATCAATTAAGGGGAGTAATTTACTTATAACTTTTTCTATATTCTTTTTATTAATGAGAATATTACTAATTTGTGCATCCTTATTTTTGATCCTTTCCTTTAATGTTTTCACTAGAATATCTTTTTTACTTTCAAGCGCCTTTATTTCCTCTTCCATTTTTTTAATGTTATCCGTTTTTTCATCAGTATCATTCTGATTAGCATATGCCTGTGCCAATACCTGATAAGCTTTTGATAGGCTTGCATCAACCGAAGCAATCTCAGCTTCTTTTTCCTCAATTTGTGCTAGAATTTCATTTAATTGAATAAAACTTTCATCAATTGCATTAAACTCTTTCTCTGGGACCATATAATTATCTTTTAATGCAAGGAATACCTCTTCATTATTAATTCCTACCGTTTCCTTTCCTATATCACCAATACAAATTTTCTTAATAAAGTAGGGTACTACCTTTAGTTTCCCTGCATTAGTAATTTCCAGCCCCCTCTTGTTGGTTTTCACCCCATCAAACAACTCCATCAGTTCTAGAATTCCCTTATCAATTTCCACCAGCTTTTCTTCTACCTTTAGCTTTTCTTCATATATCATTGATACTGTGCTAGGGCTTTCCAGTAAGGACATTTGATCCAAAAGTTCTTCTGCTGCCTTAGCTACCTCACGATATTTCATATATTCCACTGCTTGGTGCAGAAATAACTCACCATTATGGTCCGTGAGCATTGTCCTATCCTTTATAGCTAAGTCTTTAATTGAGGTGTTATAAAGTTCAACTCCATTTTGCCAGTTACTATATCTTGGATTCATATTTGGATATAGTGTATAAGACATATAACCTTCTAGCTTTTCAGCCATTACATTCTCTTGCACTTGATCGCTTCCATAGGATGCATCCAATCCAAAGATATGATATTCTTTCCAAAGAGGTTCATAATACTCAGCCATCACCGAATCCATGGCCATAGTTAATGCCCGCTCTGCATTTACCCTAGCTACACATATGCGAGCCCCTTCGATAACTGTAAAAATAAGAGATAGAATGATTAGTAAAATCAGACTCAAGTAAACTGTAATAACACCGTCAACCTCTCTTTGGTACCCTATTTTAAAATTGCTAATATTCTTCGTATCATTCGAACTTTTAGATTGCCTATAATATAATTTACTTACGATTTCATTCCCTCCTATTCTCGATGGCAAACTAGCTAATAATATCCGTAGCATCTTGTGTGATGGCATCAAATGCATCATTTACAATGTCTGTGATTTGATCCTTAAAAATAAGAACTAAACCTATTAAAATTACCAAGATTAGAATTATCTCAACAACCCCTACACCATCCACTTGATAATTAGCTAGTTTATTAATAATTTTTCTCATTTGTTTTTTCATCTCAATGCTATCGCTGCATATTGCAGCTCTCCTTTCCTTAATAATCATATCTATACTGCAAATGACATGAATGCCGGGATTAGGATGATTATAAAAATAATCATCAACATGATTATCATGGGACCCAAAAGTTTAATGCCTGCCTCTTCTCCCAGCCTTTTTGCCGTTTCTTTTCGTTCTTCAAAAGCTTCCGCAGCCTCTTTACTTAAAAGTTCACAAAGTTGGTTATTACCTTTTTTCAAATTCTGTGCAATCAAAGTTCCAAATTTCATATAAGAAAGCAAACCCGTCCGTCTTCCAAATGCCTCGTAAGCACTGCTTTCATCAGCACTCAAACTTAGTTCATGGATCGTGAGTAGCATCTCTTCATATGCATAGCGCTTATCAATATTAGCTTCTTCTTTTCTTTTTCTATAATCCTCTGCTATTTTTGTCCAGGCTTGCTTAACCGTCATACCTGCAGTGACTAGAAGGGTAAATTTGTTAATAATCTCCGGATAATCAAGTAGCATTTGATTTTTTCTAAGTTTCATTTTTTTCTCTAAATCCTTATCCTTATAGATCCAGGCGAGGGCTGCCGTAAATATCCCCAATCCAAGTAAAATTATGCTACGATCCTCACTCGCCTCCATCCAGCTAAGTCGATAACCATCAACTTCCTCCGGTAGTATAAACCAAGGTTCCTCTTTGCTTCTTTCTGAGGCCGTAATGATTTCTTCTTCGAGACGCATACGCAATTCTTCCTCTTGTGTGTATTGCTTGGGCATAATATGAAAATCCATTGTATAATCTCGCTGTTCCTCCTGATAGGATAGGATGACATTGACTTTTGTATCCAATCCATCCTGTGGAATTCCTTCATTTTTTACATTACCATCTCTACTAATTAGATTTGTTTCCTCCGGTTTCCATTCAACAAGAATACTTGTTCCAGGAATATTCCTGCAAAAAGATAAATCTGTGATAATGGCTTTCGCTGATTCATTTTCTCCTAATACTGCTATCTCTAGATATTCGATTGAATCTTGAAAAAACTTCTCTAAATCTTCTTTCTTATGACTCCTCTCCTTCACATGGAGCCTTATATCTTCTGTAAAGGACTTTGCTTCTTCTCCGTTTTTGGTGACTTTTTCATGCTCAGCTTCCAAAATCACGGTTAAGTGGACTTCCTGGTCACCATCACCGTAATTCGGTCTTGCCAAATAGTTTCCATCCACTAATTTGGAATGCATATCTCCTTGTATTCCGCTAATAAAAGCCATCAAAAGAAAAAGATATATAATTATAATTGAAAGAGATACTTTACTGTACCAATATAGCCTTTGCCAATTAAAAACCTTATTTGTACCGGTTAAAGCTTTCCCTGCCTCTTCAATCCTGTTTTTTTGCTTGAGATAATGATTCAGCCCCGTTTTTCTTAATAAAAGATCTACCATAGGATATAGCCAATATAATTTGTGCTCATTTTTATCTATGTCTCCCATCCAGTCCACTCGATTTCTTAAAGATAGGATAAAGGCAACTAATCCTGACAATAGTAAAATGAGAATTATAATAGTGAATAAAGACATTGATACCTACCTCCTTTACACCTCGATTGCTACAATTCTGTCCGCTAGTAGGTAAGCAGCAAGGTAGACTATAAGGAGAACACTCATTACAATGCCACCAAAAATATTGCCGTAGAGAGGATTAAGAAATCCAGGTGAAGATAAGTTTAGATAAAGTAGAATTCCCGGTGGAATTGCCTTCATAATATCTGCTTCATGCTTTTTTGCAGTTACTAAGGTGATGATCTCTCTTTTTACTTCTATTTTGTCATTAATAGCATTGGCTGTAGTTCGAATCACCTTAACCAAATCTCCGCCAGTTCGTTTCGCTATAGCAAAAATTTCTGCAAAATTGATAATGTCCTCTACTCCTGTTCGTTCAGCAAATTCAAGTAAAGCTTTCTCTACTGTAATATTCATTCGGATTTGGTTGATAATATAGGAAAATTCCCGCATGATTAGAGAATCCTCCTTGTAGAGTAACCTTAGATCCTTCCAAGCCTCCTCAAAGGCATTCTCAACAGCATAGCCGGAACTTAAAGCGGCAGAAAGGCTATTAATACCATCGCGAAACTCCAAGTTAAGCTTCCATTTTCTCATATTTGATAATTGCACTCGCTTTTTCTTCCGATAGAATAGAATCAAAGGACTTAATAATAGTACTCCAAAAATACTTTTATAAAATAAAATACCAAGAATGCTAACAAATAGAGTGCCTTGTAGAATATAACGAATATTCTCTCTGAGGGAATACTGATAATCCTCATAATCTATAATCAATCAAACGTTCCTCCTCTTTAGATTTCGCTAATCTGCTAAGCATTCATGTTTCCCCGCTTAACTTAAGTAATCCAGCTCTTTGAAGTTTCTCTGTATGAATTAAATCATTTCTTTTGCGCAAACTTCCTTTTATCCTTCCCCCATGTTCCCCCTCCTCCATAAATGTATAAAGTGGATTTATCTCTATCTCACCATCCTTGCACCCCTGTATTTCCACTATTTCGAGTACTCTTCTAGACCGATCTCTAAGCCGCCCAAGATGAACGATAATGTCTATTGCTAATGCAATCTGTTTCCTTACGGCAACCAGAGGGAGATCAGCTGCCATTAACACCAGTGACTCTAGTCGACTTAACATATCTCTTGGTGAATTAGCATGCCCTGTGGATAGAGATCCATCATGGCCTGTGTTTAATGCCTGAAGTAAGTCAAAAGCTGCTCCATCACGAACCTCACCGATGATAATTCTATCCGGCCGCATTCGCAAAGCTGTTTTGATCAAATCTCTAATCGTAATTCCTTTTAGCCCTTCCGTATTCGCATTCCGTACTTCCAAGCGAACTAAATTAGGTATATTACGAATCTGCAGTTCTGCTGAATCTTCAATTGTGATGATTCTCTCATTTTGTGGTATGTAATTGGAGAGTACATTAAGAAAAGTAGTCTTACCAGAGCCCGTTCCACCACTGATAAAAATGTTATAACCAGCGATGACAAGTTTGTGTAAAAACTCTGCTACTTCCTCTGTAATTGATTCGAACTCTATTAATTGCTCAATTGTGATTGGGTCTTGAGGAAACTTACGAATGGTTACTATAGCTCCATCTAATGCAACAGGGGGCAATACGATATTTACTCTGGATCCGTCGGATAACCTTGCATCTACGATTGGATTTGATTCATTAATAACCCTATTGGACTGTGCAACAATTTGTTGTATAATATTTTCTAGTTTCTGCTTCGAAGCAAAACTTTTATTACTTAAGCTGATGCTTCCATTTTTCTCAATAAAGATCTTATCGGTACCGTTTACCATAATTTCTGTAATATATGGATCCTCAATTAAATCCTGAAGCACATCCAGCCTGCGTATGGAATTAAAGATTTTTCTCCTTAAAACTCTTTTATCCTGAATACTAATATAATCTTCTTTACTTTCTCTAATTAATACTTGATCAATGGTTTCATACAACTCTTCATCCGACGTATCCTTACTAAGATCAATTTCGTCTAATACCATCTGTCGAAACTTTTCTTTTCGATTCTCCATTTCCACCTCCAGCATGTAATTGATATCCATACAACTTACAATCGACCTATATACTGCTTTGCAGAGAACCAAGTTTCCATACTTTTAAGTTCCTGTAAACTAAGCTTTCTATCCTCTTTCCATTCATGATTGGGAATTATAATTTTTACAAACTTATCTGTTTCTGTAGTTATTTCAATTAAGTTCAACTGCCTTTCTAACTCTTTAACTGCCGCTTCATCATCCGAACTTTCCGACATTATAATCAACACCTCATCACTTTGACGAATAGTCTCTAATGTGCACTCGGCAAAGCTACCCAGATAAAATATTATCAAATCATAATCCGTTTGCTTCTTTACCTCCTCAATCCAACCACTCATTTCTTCCTTTGTTACGGATAATAAATCTAGCCCATGGGATAATCCAGTGAGATAAGAAACCCTGTCTGTACATCGAATTAGTTGATTCATTTTAGATATCAGATTGGAATTGTCAGCTTTCAGATAATAAATAAATTCAGATAATGCTGGATTTGAATCATCCATAAAGGATAGAAATGATAAGGGGAGAAAATCCAATGGAATAAAGAGAACTTTTCTTCTTTCCGATAAAAGATAGGCATAAGAAAATGTAAAACAAAACTTGCTTCGATTAGGGGGAATGGAAATTAGAGATATTATTTTTCTTTCATTTGATGCATGGATTTTAACAGTTTCATTCTGTTTTTTTGTATAACTAGTAAAAACCTGTGATAGAAGTTCATCTGCCGATTGGTATTTAAATATCGTCTTTTCATCAGTATCTCCTGCTTTTATTGGCAGTTCTGATAATATATAGAGATATTTTACCTTATCTTCTAGCAGCCCTTTAAGTGATAAGGTTTCTCCTAAAAGAAGTATCTCAATATGATTGTCCTTTATATATTCCTCAAAACTATCTCTTTCAGTAAATACCAAAACTTGAAATCCTAGCTCCCTTCTTTTAATATACTCCATAAGACGGATAGCATAAAAGGAATCGGAATCACAAATAACAATTATCTTTTTCAATAAGGCATCACCCCTTTTGTTTTAATTGTTTAAATCTTTACGAAAGTAACAACAATATCTGTTTTCTTGTAATAGCTTCATATCCTTGACCAAGCTTTACCTAATTCTTATATGTGGATTGACTTATGAATGGATTATGACAGAAATAAAAGAATTAAAGAAATTTAAGAATAATTCATATTAGAATATATAGGATTGTCATTTATTTACATACTTTATGTTATATTAAAAGACAATAAAAGTCAATTGCATACTTGTATTTTTGTTGTTATTTTACATATTTAATGAAAATAATCTAAAATTTGCACAAATCTATAAAACCCCTTTATACAATTAGATCTTATTATAACTTTTAAAAGACCGCTCTTTTAAATGGCGGTCTAAAATTGACTTGCTATTATAGGTATAATCTATTCTAACATTACCACATTATAAAGAATAATAGAATGCAAGACCGTAAAGCAAGAGGAAACCTGGCAAGCCAAGCAAGCCGTTTGTAGCAAAAGTTACCATATTAACACCAACATTTACTTGGTACCCTTGACTTCTTAACACAAAATCCAATGCATAGATACCTGCAGTGCCAAGTAGTGCACGCAGTGCGAAATTAATTATGATATCTGGTCTACGCCTTATAATACAAACTATGATAAATACGATACAAGCTATAATGATGCCAGCAAGTATTTTGCTCTCCATTGATAATCCTCCCTTGCCTATCCCCTGATTCCATCTTTTTATTGAATGCCTTGTCTATTTTGATAAACCTACTATATTTATATACCGATGCATCCAATTTATTCCTAGTTAAAAGTATAATACATAATTATTTTGACTATACTAATAACAAAGTCTATAAACTAGAAGGACGGTGCATTTGTGAATGTTTCCATTTACTAAGAAAAAGGCTCAAAAAAAAGACTTACTTATCGATGAAATAAATAAGACTAAAATCGCTCTGGAAGCAGCCTATTCAAATTTTGAAAATGTTGTTGATCCTGACTTGATCGATAGTTGTATCTATGAAATGAATGCTGTACAAAACCGATATAAATTCCTTTTAAAGCAAGCTAAAGCGGCAAATGTAACCATTCATTCAGAAACAACCTAGCCTTGAACAATCGTTATCATGTAGAAGAAACCCCGCGTATCGAATATAGAAAAGTTCTAATTTTCTATATTCACATGCGGGGTTTCTTTGCTTATGTGCTATTCTTCTTTTGTGTATGAATTATTTCTCTTTCGTAAAATTCTCTTTCCTCATTTGTACCTTATAACTTTGTAGTTTATCAAAAAGATGTTTCTTTTGGCTTTAGACCATTTATCATTTGTTAACGTTATTTATCTTTTGTATTTTATATTATCTTTAGTATTTATACTATCTTTTGTTTTCAGATAATCTTTTGTAATTTAGCAACTTTTGTACTTTAATAGCTTTGTAAATTGGAGCATATTAAGCTATCTAATCTTTGGTATGGCTTATACTATAAATCCTCGGCTCCGGTCATTTGGATCAATATAAGTCTCATTCAATGTCCCCTTGCCGTAGGTTAAGCCCGCATAAAGTTGTTGCGTGTTACTCATTACAGGTCCGCTGGTATCTTCTTTACTGACACCTTTAAATCCAATCAATAGTTTATTTAAAACCGATTCTGCACTATTTAAAGAATCTGGTTTTTTCTGAATAGTAGCAGTAATGATTCTTTTATTAACATATAGATATAGGCTTAATAAATCACGGGAGATTTCATAACGATAATCTAAGGTTGCCATTAATTCCACAAGAAACTTTTGTGCTTGTTTTAACTCTTTATCATAAAGAGCTAAATCTTGTTTGTCATAAGCATCTCTTGCCTCTTTTATCTCTGTTAGAATCATTTCATATAAGATTACGACTAGCTCACTTTTCGAGGCCTGTGTGATTCGTACTGTATATGCCTGTACGTCTTCCTTCTGCATTCTTTATCCCCCTATGACCATATTTATCTGTTAAATATTTTTCATGTTCTCATTAACCATAAATTATCCCATTTCATTCTCTAGCATAATTATTGCTGAATTAAAGATAAGATGGTCTGTGGTCTTTGATTTGCCTGTGCAAGCATCGCTGTACCAGCCTGTGCCAATACATTTTTTTGAGTATAATTTGCTATTTCCTCTGCCATATCCACATCTGCAATTCGGGATAAGGACTCTGTCATATTCTCTGATGTTATATCCAGATTGGAAATCGAATGCTCAAGACGATTTTGGTAAGCACCTAATTTGGAGCGAATTGCTGAAACTTCATTCACTGCTGCATCTAAAAGACTAATTGCTTTCTGCGCTCCCTCATCATATAAAACGTTAACTTTATCTATTCCCAATGTTTCAGGATTCACCTTTGGAATTCGAACAGTCATTGTCTGACCTGCATTGGCACCAATCTGCAAATCCATCGGACCAGCATCCAGAATGGATACGGTAAT
>JAAYSQ010000079.1 GCA_012523925.1 Clostridiales bacterium | reverse complement strand
TTCATAATATTGTAATATTTTTGTAGTTAATTGAATTATGCCCCATTTTATTAATATATTAGATACTTTTTCAGTATAAAAAAACTCAAATATTACGGATCTATTAAAGCCTTAGAAATAATTCCGCAAAATATTTGAGTTAAATATAGGTTATTTGTTAAATTTTATTTGATATATTCTCGCATTACTTGCTACTATTATCTCTACGATATTTTGCAAGTAATAAATCTACCATTCTTCCATAACTTTTGACACCATCGGATTGGTCATTCGCTTTTAAGTAGGTATCATTAATCTTATTTGATACTGTACTAATTACCGTATCCTCATACTGTTGCCAATATCTTGAATTCGCCCGAATGTCCTTTAACACTTTTTCGGAATATAGATCTCTAATCTCAAAATACAAATCCGTATCTTCCTTATATAAAGCATTACCAGATATAATCAGGGCAAGCATGGTGCTGCTATATTGAATATCTGGGTGATCCGATTCCATTCCAGCTAAATAAGCAATAAAATTCGCCTCATCTTCCCTCATAAATCCACGTAAGTGAGCTAGTTCATGGAGCATAGTAGAAGGAATTGAGTAATGAGGTATATCAATATTAACATTTGCTTCCATGGTAAAAGGCATGAAGATACCCGTAATCTCGGTATACGACATTAGGGGAGATAAAAGAACCGGTTTAGAAGTCCCATAACTTCCTGCCAGTACCGGATACTCTTTGGAAAGCGCGGTCATAGCCTCCGATGCTTTATTCGATACATCATACATATTCATGGATAATTGAAATACACCATTTTCATCCTCTTTACTCGTAGCATTTCTTAGTTGGTTTGCATCCATTGCTAGACTTTTGGTTAATTCATAAAGCTCTTGCACAGAGGAGTTACGAACTTTAAGGTTAGAATAATAGCGAAAAGGGTATCGATAATAGTTAATGCCTGCTAGAATGATAAAAAGGAACAGTGATACACTTAACAAACATAATGTATTAAGAATTCCCTTCCATAGGAAAGTAACTCGGTTTTCTTTATTCTTTATTAATTTGATTACAAAACGGGTGAATAGGAATAGGAATATTATCGGTAATAACAGAACAAGGATTTCCGCCAAAGAAAAAGGAAAGATACTGGTAGACATTGATATTATTTGCGATAACCATTTATAAATACGAAGTGCAAAAAATTGCTCAGCAAAATTACTATTCTGCTTTGCAATATAGATTAGCAAAAAGGAAAGCGGTAATAGTAGCAATAAATATATCCGCCTTAATTTTAACATTTCCTTCATATCCCCCAGCCCCTTATAAAAATGTTAATTCATGATCCTCTTTTATAGTAACATGTTACAAAAATGGTTTCAATAACTTACAAAAAATATAAATTAGTAATTATTTACGACATTCCCTTTAAAAGTTAAACAGATAAGGGTTAAATAAAAATCGCCCCTAAAGAAGCGTTCACATAGGGATTTACGAAACATGTGAATTTTAACCGACTCTCTTCAAGCGGAGACTTGAAAGAAAAGACTGCACCGAAGGATAAAACCTTTAGTGCAGTCTTTGTTTTACTGT
>JAAYSQ010000078.1 GCA_012523925.1 Clostridiales bacterium | reverse complement strand
TCTGTTGATGATACTAAGACATGGTGTTCCTCTGATATTTGAAGTCCAAACTTATACACTTTTTCAATATCAGCATCCAAAGTTTCTTCAACATAGTCCCTTTGATTAATCGGTACTATTTCTAAATCTGAAATATCCCAAATCACTTCATCTCCGACTCATTTCTGAACTTCTTTGAATTTTTCTTTTATTATTTCAGCATTATTATTGCAATCTTTATAAAATATCTTACGCATATTTAACCTCTTCATTAGAATGAAAATCTGCTGTAGAGACTTCAATAAAAAGTAACACTTGCATCCGGCATCTATGCTTAAAGTTCATCTATGATGGAGTCCAATTCATCCGATTGCCTTTGTGTAAGTCTTACTCTTAGCATACTATCTTTTCTGTAGACATTATTACACCTCTTGTATTTCTTTGTACTCTTATTGTGTCACGTCGCATCACATCAGTCAAGCATGAGTAAAAAGAAAAAGGCCACGACAGTGGCAACTGCGTTAGCCTAATTCTATTCATAAATGATATTCTTAGTATACTTTTAAGAAACCTTGCTCATGCCAGACTTTTAATGTCATTTGTGCATTAAACCCAAAAATCTCATTTTTATCATCATTAGCTGCATCCTCAAGTACTTTTTCAGCCTTATTTATATGGATTCTTAACGCTAGACAGTGAGCGGCCGCCTTAGTCCTTGTTACTACATTTTCGTTATCAAATAATAATGGAAGAGTATCGGTTGCAAATTCCAAGTTTTCTTCTAAATACTTGAAAACTTGAGTTATTATTTTACTTTCTTTATTATTTGTCTTATAATCTCCCTCTAAAGTAGCTTTGTACATTATATCTCCACTCTTAATATATTGATTTAATATGTTAGATTTCGACCATTGCTCTTTTTTCATTCTATATATCACCCCAAACTTATTTAGTACGTTCATTCCAAAATCATATTGAGTTTGATAACTTTGTCCGGCTAACCAGTCTCTTATACTCAATCCTCCTGTAAAGTCAAAACTCTTTGTATTATAGTTTCCGCTTATCTTGGCATGTGTAGCTTTGTCAATTGCAATAAGGTTGTTAGTATTATGGATCTGAGTTGGGTCAAATCCAGATTTTTGTATCTGAGATTGTTCAACAATATGATGCCAGTGTTTACCTTCTCCTGCTGAACCAAATGCTTTCTTAGCATCATTAAATGTATTGAACCCCTGTCCAGTCTTACCCTCTCCCTCTAAAGCCTGTGAGCCTCCCTTGGCATTAAATGTTAAACCTCCAGGCGATTAGAAAGGCTACAAAATTTTTTGCTGTAGCCCTCATTATTATTAAAATGTTTACTTTATGCTTATGTATTAGATTTATAAAATTACATCTCATTAATAAAAATATAAGAAAGCAAAAATTTATTTGGTGACCTTTTACTTATTCCTTTCCTAATGGTTTCTATAACCATTATAATTTAAATATGGGTCTGGAGAGGTTTCTTCAATAATCTCAGAGTATTTAGAAAAATATTTTGATATTTGATTCATATTTTGCTCAGTGTAAATTCTTATATTATTACAATTATTACTAAGCCATCTCAATAAAATATTCCATTTAACATCTGTAAACCTTCCGTTTTTATCGTAATTACCTATGTAAAGAACGTTTATCATAGTTTAGACTCCCTTTACTTTCTATTTTGTGTATGAAGAAGATCACCAGGGGCAAAAGTTCCTCCACCTAATTTTGCTGGAGTATAAGGATCTAAGTTTAGTATCCTAAAGTAAGGTGGTACGGTTTTATTACTTTATATTCTTAGGGTTATGGCTTTCTATAAAATTACTAGCTCCTAGCGTTCTACATTTATTACAAAATTTGCTCCATTATCCTGTACCCATGGTACAATTTTATTACATAATTTTTTAATTAGTAATGGGGGTTCCTCTTCCATTTTTAGTATAATCCAAACACCCTCTTTGGTAGTATTAGGAAACTCCTTTTTAAACTTATTACTATTTATATATCCTAAATAATTCTGAATTTTATCCAATAATAATGTCTGAGTATTAGGTGAATCATCAAGTATACCAGATGAAATAATATATAGTTCAACCCCTCCATCTTTTCTAGCTGCCATAATATCCAATTTATCCACATCGTAAATCATATTATCAACTCCATTTTAGATTAGTTTTAACACTCTTTGTTTAAATATAAAACTTTCTAATTACTTTAAGCATTTTAAATTGATCGATTGGATTTGTTTTTGCCGCATATATTAATGGCATTTCCATTCTATCCATCTGATATATTTCACCATTTTCAAACTCAATGTATTTCATAAGTCGTTATATCATGTCTTCATCAACTATATTTTTATAATAACTACAATTTAATATAAATGAAATAAAGCTTTGTTTTCTCACCAATAAAACATCATAATCAAATGATGCACTACTGTAATCATCGGGTAGAGAATAGCAGGAAAAGCTTATCGGTTCATCTCCTTGTTTTATGGCCAGTAATACTTGTTGTTCTTTACGTTTTACTGTCATTATTTTTCTAGAATCCTTTGATTATCAATCATCCTATCTATAAGTAAATCAGACACATCTGTCTTACTTGGTACTTCTATTTGGTCAATTAAACCATTTTTTCTTACTCACATAATATCAGGACATCTATTTAGTTTAGCACCTGAGATTTCATTACTTAATCCTTTATTTTTTACTATGATTACCACTGTTTTACATTGCTTCTGCCTCATCCAAAATTGTTTCCCAATGACCTTCTGTTCCATTTGTATGAGGTTTATTTGGTAGTATTACCTCTGTAGCCTCAGAACCTCCCTAACCAGTCTCCCCAGCCGCATCATAACTATTATGTACCAATACCCCAAACTCACCAACAAAGTAAGAATGATAATCTTCTACTTCAAAGTTATACACAGTAAGTGGTTCTTCTAATTCTTCACACTTCCATATTAATACAGTGG
>JAAYSQ010000077.1 GCA_012523925.1 Clostridiales bacterium | reverse complement strand
TGGGCAACGCAAGGGATAACCGGAACAAATAAAGTAGGTTTGACTTTGAAGACTGTTCCTTGTAGCGGAGCTACACATACATTTGAAACCTACCTTTTCGTAATAAATGTAACTGGTTTAGAGAAAGGAATATATAGATATTTACCAATAGAGCATGCTTTAATGTTCATGTTTGCATTAGATGGTATTGATAAGAAATTAGATGAAATTTCATTGGATCAGCCTTTTGTGCCACATTTTACGAAAAAATCTGCAGTTACTTTTGCTTGGAGTACGACACCTTATAGATCTGAATGGAAATTTGATGTGACTGCACACAAGAAAATATTAATCGATGTTGGACATATATGTCAAAACCTATATTTGGCTGGTGAATCTCTAGATATGGGCGTTTGTGCCATTGGTATATATGATCAGGAGGCTGTAGATAAACTCTTGCAATTAGATGGGGATGAAGAATTTATAGTTTATCTGGCGGCTGTTGGGAAGAAGAAAATAAATAATTAATTAAGAGTAAATAATTAAGAGTAAATAAATCAACTCGGCTCACACCCTCGATACGAGTATTATTAATCATATCGGGGGTGTTTTTAGTGGAGAGGGCATTGTTGAAGATTTACTAAGTAAATTTATACTATCCGTTTAAATATCACGTTTTTTTGCACTAACTTTAAAAATGATTTCCAATTCATTTGGAATGCATTGTATATAGTATTCATATACCTCATTTGTAGAACTATACATTGATAATTGACACTAGGCGGGATAATTGGTTTAATAGGTTTTATCTACTTGATAACATGCAAAAATGACTAGTTTTACTGCTTCTTAGTTAAACACAAAAGAGAGGAAAGTGATGGAAAATGAGGAAGTGCAATAGGAGAGTGGATATATGATAGAATTAAGACCGCACCATGGAATGTGCATTGGACAGTTTGTTGGAAAAGGATATAGCAAAGATTTTGTTGATAATATGAAATACATAATCGGCAAATTGGAATCAGATAATCCATATATTAAACTTGTTTGCCATACGGATGCAATATGTGTCCGCTGCCCACATAATATAGATGGTATATGTCATTCAGGACAGAAAGTATTATATTTTGATGAGACCTGTTTACGACTTTGTGGGTTACATGAAGATGAAATAATACGATGGTTTGATTTTAAGAACATAGTGAAAGAAATGGTTTTAGAAAAAGATATATTAAAGGAAGTATGCATCAATTGTAGCTGGATTGAATTGTGTATTAAAAATATTGGATGTAATTATTGATAGGTAGTATATGTTTAATAAATAAAGAGTTACCTGACACCTAGCTAATTCCTTTGTAATTCTGTAGGATGCTCTAATGTCGGTAAACTCTTTTATATATTGCATCAATTGATGCAATATATCTTGACATGATGCATATAATATAGTATCATTACCTTAAAACGAGGTGATGCAATGGATACAATTTATAATCAGGATTATTCCAAAGAACGGATTAAGCAGTTGCTTGATGTTATACATAATTGCGTCAGAGATAATCGATTTATTGTTTCATTGAATGAAAACCGACAGGAGAATATAGACTTTATTAATTACTATAATTTATCACATAAAAAGCAGAAAGATATTTTAAAATAGAAGATTTTTGTTATTCATTAAAAAACACCAATATTGGATATGAACATGAGGTACTATACGTATTTTGTCCTCAAATTGCTTTATTTAATATTGATGATGAAGAAGAATTGGTTGATATTTATACGAAATTTAATATTATTGAGTATATTGGAAGGAGAAGGGTTATTGCAATTTCCTTCCATAAAAGAAATAAGCCAATAGATTATCTTTTTAGATGATTTAAGGATAAAGGAGGTAGTTGAATGGGAAAAATAGCATTTTGTGAAAATTGTAGAAAAGATGTAATATATTCTATTAGAAAAGAACAGCTAAAAAACGAATTAAAAGGAACAATATTTGAATATACGGGTAAAGTAGCTATTTGCACAGAGTGTGGTAAAGAATTATATGTTTCGGTGATAGGAGACGAAAATTTAAAGCTACTTTATGATGCTTATAGGGAAAAAAACAGTATTATTTCTCTGGAAAAAATAATAGAGATTCCTACAATATATAATATTGGGAAAAGACCTTTGTCTTTGTTATTGGGATGGGGGGAAATGACTTTTAGCAGATACTGTGAAGGTGATATACCATCGAAACAATATTCTGATATTTTACTACAAATATATAAAGATCCTGAGTATTATTTAAAATTATTAGAAACAAATAAAGGGAATCTTAAATCCATGCTAGCCTATGAGAAAAGTAAGAAAGCAACATTAGATATGATAGGTAATACAGGTGAAGTGAAGAATAAAATTGATCATGTGTTAGAATACTTGTTATGTAAATGTGAGGATATTACACCTCTCGCTTTACAAAAAGCGTTATACTATGTTCAGGGTTTCTATTATGCATTTAATGGTGATTTTTTGTTCAAAGATGATTGTGAGGCCTGGGTGCACGGTCCAGTATATAGAGAGGTTTATTCCCGTTTTAGTTCCTATAAATATGATCCAATTAATAATTATAACGAATGTGATGAATCAAAATTATCTATGGCTGAAAAAACGATAATTGATTGTGTTGTTAAATATATATGTTGCTATAGTGGTAAAACATTAGAACAATTTACTCATGCAGAATTACCATGGTTAAATACGAGAGGAGACCTGCATCCCATGGCAGTATCGAATAGGATAATTGAAAAAAAATTAATCGCTGAGTATTTTCTTGCAGTAAAAAATAAATTTGAAATGCTTGTACCTGCAGATATTGAAGCATATTCAAAGAGCATGTTTGAAAAAATAAAATAATTAGAAGTTATAAAAAGTCTTTATGGTGGTCCATAGA
>JAAYSQ010000076.1 GCA_012523925.1 Clostridiales bacterium | reverse complement strand
TAAGGATATCGCAGATAAACTATTAATTATAGAACTATTGGGACAAAGTTAGCTGAATGTTAAAAAGACCACACAGGAGTATAAAACTCTTATGTGGTCTTTTTTGCCCCGCTTGAAGCTGTTCATTTAAGTTTTTCTTCAATCCCTAAGTGAACGCCCCTTTTGGGTTTCTCTTTTTTACTTTACTTTAATAGCTTTTTACTATATTTGTATAATAGGTTATAATATTCTTGATAATAATTACAATTAATAAACAAAAACGAATCTGGTAATTCCATTATTTCATTATCACTATATTCTTTTAATAGTGGAATCAGCAGTTTTTCTTGCTCAATTCTATAAAGTAAGGCCCTTTGTTGGAAATGAAGGTAATACCCTAAGTCATCTGAAACTTTGCCATAGCTCTGATTTAACAACCATTTAACACCATCTTTAGATAATTGTATCTCTGCATGATGATCCCATGTTTCACGCACCTTATTTACAAACTTCATCCAAGGAGAATTATTTCTGGGATATACAACGCCCATATATTGAGCATCCTTATAACACCATAAAATCCATGAAACATCGTATTTTAAAAATAATTCTAACAAATCTTCAATTAAGTTAAACGTAAATTCATAATTATTCTTATCAATATCAAATCCAGTTTCTCCACATATTATGGGTCGATTGAAAATATCCCTTATTTTAACAAGATTGCCAAGCTTATTATCAATAAAAGCTTTCCTGCTTTCTCTAGTGTATTTCGATGACATTAGCTCCGGATCCCATACTCCTGGATAGTAGTGGAAAGTCAATGCAGTCTGCTCATCATCAATTGTATGGATTTCTGAAAAATCCATCGCGAAGAAATCTCCTTCTAGAAAAATAATATGATTTTGATCTACTTCGCGAATTGCGACAGTTACATCCTTATAAAAATCATTTAATATATTCTCTATTTTGGGGATCATTAAAGGTTCATTTAATACGTCATAGCCTAATATGTATTCCTCATTTCGGTAACGTTCTGCTATCTTTCTCCATAGTAATACCATTTGATCACGAAAAACTTTAAAATGCCAAAATTGTGGGATGCCTGTTTGGTTATCAGCGTGCCAATCTGGATTTTGTCCTCCTGGAGTCGTATGTAAATCAGGCATAATATAGATCTCATACTTCGTTGCTAATTTGATAAGTTTATCAAAATACAAGAAACCTTCCTGTTTTAATTGCTCAGGATGTTGATCATCAATAAATAAACGGTAATTAAATGGCACTCTGACCAGATTAATACCCATGTCTTTTAAAAACTTAAAGTCATCCTCAGTAATAAACTGCCTGATGAACTTATCAAAGAATTGCTTCGCTGTTACTTCTCCATACACTTCTTTAAAAGTTTCACGAACTATTTGATCCGTAGTGGGTATGCCAATCATAAAATGTTCTAAATTTAGCCAAGTCCCAATACCTAATCCAGTAAATTTAATAGGGTTTCCATCTTTATAAAATCCTTTTCCTTTTACTTTAATAAACTGATTATTCAATATCTTCATAGGCAAGTAATATAACTCCTTTAGATTTTATAATCACTTCCTCATTCTCCATATATCCTTTATCTGCAAGTAAGTCGTTTCCTTTTTTCGGAATAATCACTTTTTTATCTTCATTGCTATGATTAAGGATAAATAGAATTGTCTTACCATTTTTGCATCTTTGAGTGACTTCAACATTAGCCGGCGCTTCCATTATAGGGGAAATATTGCATTCATCACAGATATCTTTTAAAAAATGCTGATAAAATTCATCACTAGAACTTGTGCCCACATAGTAGCATTTTCCAGATCCAAATTGATTTTTTGTAATAACTGGCATTCCTTGATAAAAATCTTCTTCATAAAAGGTTAAGGATTTCGCTCCTTTATTATGTATAATGTCGCATATCATTTTGGCAGGATATTTTTTATTTTGATAGCAGAATGTATTTGATTTTGTTAATGGTAATGAGTCAAATTCCTCAACCCAAATACCTGCCAAATTGCGCAACTTTCCTGGATAGCCCCCAACAGTAATATAATCATTTTCATCAGTTAAGCCGCTTAAAAAAGTAATAATTAAAGTTCCACCATTGTTTGCATACGCTTCTAACCTTTTATCCACTCCTGGCTTAACCATATAAAGAACTGGTGCTACCAGCAAATCATATGAGGAAAAATCATCTTCAAGACCAATGATATCTACCGATATATTCCGTTTATGAAAACCTTGATAATAACGTAGCACTTCTTCCACATATCTCAGGTTCGTATTAGGACCCGCTGAATATTCAATTGCCCACCAGTTATCCCAATCAAATACAATCGCCGCTTTTGATGGAGTTTTAGCACCAATTGTGCTATCACCCAGTTTTATTAACTCCTCTCCAAGTTCAGCACACTCACGAAAAACTCTTGTATTACCTGTTCCTACGTGATCAATAACAGCACCATGAAATTTTTCACAAGCACCAGGACTTCTTCGCATTTGAAAATACATAACCGTATCAGATCCATGTGCAATTGCCTGATAGCTCCATAATCTCAGCACACCAGGTCTTTTAAGGCTATTATCGGGTAGCCAATTAGATACGCTAGGCGTCTGTTCCATAAGCGCGAAGGGTAGACCATCCTTCAGCCCCCTCATAAGATCATGTTTCATAGCAGTTTCCGAATAAGATTCTTCATTTCCTGGGTAGTTATCCCAAGAAACAAAATCCATATATTTTGCCCATTTTTTATAATTTAAAGGTTTGTAGAATCCCATTAGATTTGTTGTAATAGGAACTTCTGGCATATAATGCTTTATTGCCTGATATTCAGCTTTAAAGTTTTCTAACATACTATCGGAATTAAATCTTGCATAATCCAATGAAATCCCCTGAAACATACTTCGACGCTCTTCAAAATGTTCACTAAGAAGATTCGGTGAAACAATATCCTCCCAATCATAGAAGGTATGACCCCAGAACGAGGTATTCCAAGCACGATTTAAAGCATCCAAGGTTTGATATTTCTTTTGTAACCAGGTACGAAATGCTTTCTCACAATTTTCACAATAACATGCCCCACCATATTCGTTATTCACATGCCAAGCCACAATATTTTCTTGGTCCTTATAGTGTTGTGCAAGCTTTTTAGCTAACCTTGTTGCATATTTTTGATATACTAGGCTATTGGGGCATGAATTATGTCTTCCGCCAAATTTTCTCTTCATACCATTGAATTCTACACGTAATATTTCAGGATATTTTCTTGCCATCCAGGCAGGATGGGCTGCAGTAGATGTGCCCATACATATTTTCATCCCGTTGTCTGTTACCATTTTTACCGTATTATCTAGCTTTGCAAAATCATAGGTTATTTCATCTGGCTGTAGCATTGCCCAATTAAAAACATTAATAGTAACTACATCAATACCCGCTTTCCTTAAAAGCTTCATATCTTCTTCCCATATATCTGGTGTCCATTGCTCTGGATTGTAATCTCCACCATATAATATTTTATTTACATTTGGATGATTAATCATATTGTTATTCTTCCTTTCAATAGATTGAATAAGTAAAATTAATATTTCAAACAACTATTCTTATATGTATAGCATCGTATTAGCCTTTTAAGCCAGAAAAGGCAATCCCTTCGATTAGATATTTCTGTGCAATACAGTAAATTAAAACCATCGGAAACAGAGCACTAACTGTTCCTGCCATGATAAGGCCATACTCGGCGCCATATTGTGATCGAAAAGCTGCTAAACCAATCTGAATTGTTTTTAAATTATCGGTATTTAGATAAATCATAGGTCCCAAATAATCATTCCACATATGATTAAATGTAAAAACAGTAAGTGTTGCAAGCCCAGGTTTACAGATTGGCATTATAATTTTTGAATATATTTTAATCTCAGAACATCCATCTATTCTTGCTGCTTCAGATAATTCTGTTGGAATTCCAAGCATAAATTGCCGTAATAGGAATACTCCAAAAGCACTGAATAAATTTAATAACACTATTGCAGTATGACTGTCATATAGTCCAAGCCCCTTAATAATAATAAATTGTGGTATCATAATTGCGTGCCAGGGAACCATCATAGTAGCGAGATAGAATAGAAATATTTTATCTCTACCAGGAAAACTCAATTTAGAAAAAGAATAAGCTGCTAAAGAACAGGTTACAAGCTGACCAATTGTAACAATAACAGATAACTTTATAGTATTTAAATAATAGGTAAGAAAAGGAACACGTGTCCAAACCTCTTTATAGTTGGACCAACGTAATACCTCTGGTATCCATTTAATTGGATACTCAAATATCTCTCTATCAAATTTGAGGGATGATGATAGCGTCCAGGCAAATGGAACAATCATTGTAAATCCAACAATTGTCAATACGATAAAAAGCAGCCGACTTCCTATTATTTTTTTTAATTTATAAGCATTCATACATTCATTCCCCCTCTATTGCATGTAAGTAACCCACTTCTTCTGTCCACGATATTGTATCAATGTAATAATCATAATGATTATAAATAGAAAATATGCCATAGCAGATGCATATCCAAATCGCAAATATTTAAAACCTTCTTGATAAATTCGATAAACCAGTACATTCGTGGCACGGCCGGGTCCACCCTCTGTCATAACAGAAATAAGATCAAATACCTGGAAAGAACTAATTATCGACATAATTACAACTAGGAACATCGTTGGGGAAAGCATTGGAAGTGTAATTTTAAAGAATCTTTGAAAAGCATTCGCCCCATCAATCTGAGCAGCTTCATACATATGCCTTGGTATTGTCTGAAGCCCAGCCAATAACATAACCATATAATAACCAGCTTGCTTCCAAATTGCTACAATCATAACTGAAAACAGAGCTAATTTTGTAGATACTAGCCATTGTGGTGGATTCTCCACTCCCAATGCCATAAGAAATTGATTAATCGGTCCTCTACTTGGGTGAAACATCATAGACCATACAATACCAACTGCTACCATCGAAGTAATAGTTGGAAAAAAGAAGATAGTCCGGAATACAGACTTTCCTTTGATTCCTGTATTTAAAGCAACCGCTAGGAGCAGAGCAATTACAATAGTACATGGAACAGTTACTAAAGTATATAAAACGTTATTACGAAATGATATTAGAAAATATTCATCTTTGAACATATTAATATAGTTAGATAATCCCACAAATTTAAATTGATTAAAACCATTATAATCGGTTAATGAAATACCAAAACCCATTATAACAGGGAGAGCCATAAATATAAAAAAACCAACAAAACTAGGCAAAATGAATAGATATCCTGTCAACCATTTACGTTTAATTCTTCTTTTTCTTTCCATTTATGCACCTCTCATTAATAATAACTACTTTTAAAAAATGGGGGAAGTTTTCTTCCCCCAAGAATATAGGCATACCTTTAT
This sequence comes from Clostridiales bacterium, assembly GCA_012523925.1. Taxonomy (GTDB): domain Bacteria; phylum Bacillota; class Clostridia; order Lachnospirales; family Lachnospiraceae; genus Mobilitalea. Next base: position 9,117 of record JAAYSQ010000076.1, on the reverse strand, counting down.
TCTTTAACAATGGATTCTCTTTGTGATAAGAACTTATCCATCGTCTCTTCTATTGTTTTTTCACCTAAAAGGTATAGCTGAACATTTTCGTTCCAAGCAGCAGAAATTTCATCATAATTCGAATCTAGTGGTGATTCCTGTATTTTTTTTGCATTAAATATTACAGACACAGATTCTTTACCTACTGCCTGTTTATAAGCTTCCTCCGCTTCTTCTCCTGAATAAGCATGAATCATACCTGCTTCGGCGTAGATAGCAGAACCATCAGGTCCACATAAATAAGAAAGGAAATCAAAGGCTTCCTCAGGGTATTTAGTAGCACTATTAATTCCTGCAAATTGGAACTGTCCCCAAGTAGTTCCTGGTTCCACTCCATCAGGAATAGGCATTGGTGCTACTTCCCAATTAACGTCTGTTTTTCCAGCTGCAGCATCTTGAAGAAGCATATTGATAACCCATTCTCCATTCGGAAGCATTGCAGCATTTCCGTTCTCAAACTCAGCCAAGTAATCAGCATTAGTTGCAGATAATTCTGCATAGCTCATGTGAGATTTATCAATATTATAGAATTGATTTAATAACTCAATTGATTCTCGCAACGCTGACGTATCATCAGAATTGAGATATACACCGCGCTGTATTGCTGCAAATTGGAAAATCCAAGGCACCCAATAGCCACCATATATATCATTACTCGTTAATTGTTTAGCCAACTCTCCGTATTCTGTCCATGTAAGTTGCTCAGGCATTTCAATACCGTTTGCATCAAAGATATCTTTATTATAAATTAACATCCAACAAGTTGTTCTTGTAGGGAGAGAATATGTTTTTCCATCCTGTACGCTCGTCTCCCACATTGGTCCATAATTACTAATATCCAAATTACTAGTGGCTACATAATCAGTTATATCTAAAAGAGTACCTGTTTCTACATACATAGAAACCTGAGATAATCCCCGAATATCTATAATATCTACATTAGCACCACCAGATAGTAACACTTTCATTTTATCATCATAATCATCGTTAGGTATTGTTGTAAGGTTAATTTTAACGTTTCTATTATTCTCTGCATTATATTTTTCAACAACTTTCGATATGTAGTTCTCTTCATCACTCCATATATAAAATTCAAGTTCAATTGTTTCATCACTAGTACCTTTTTCTTCTTTAGCTGTTTCTTTATTGTTTTTTTCGTTTGTAGATTTACTACTGGGATTCCCGCAAGCTGTAAACATAAGCGAGCATGTTAATATCAACCCTAATAATAATGCCGAAATTTTTCTTATTTTCATATTTAATGCCTCCCTTAAGTTAATTTATAGTATAACTATAACGAAAAAGACTACCTATGAATAGGTTGATAAATTATAAACGTTTAAAATAAACAAATATGCTATAATTAAATAGTAAAGTTTAATTAGGGAGGGATTGTTTATGTTATTTCTTTTGGTTGCTATTTTAGTCTTTATTATTTTTATTCAGATAATAAATCGAAAAAATAAGATTAATTTAGCCTTGAATACAGTATTGATAATGTATTTTCTAGCAATCATTAGTCGCATACTCTATTTATCAAAAGATATATACTACTATAACTTAGTTAAAGAATATATATACCTCCCCGCATCTCTTTGGCGCTGGTTAACATTTCTAGATATCCATCGTTTTTGGGTAATACGCTTCCTAAATTGGTCTAGTCTTGGAATTGTTTGGAGTAGTATTAATTTTGCTTTTACGATGAACAATTTTAATTTTATATCTCCTAAGATAATTAATTATATTAAAACTTCCGCAACAGTTTATGTTATAATTAGCTTTATTATTTTTGACCCTTATACAAATTTACATATGTACTATTTCTTATATCCTGACTATATGTCCCCGGCGGATTTTTCAATTATGACAATAAACATAACTCATATAACACAATTTATTAATATAAATTTACTTATTATAAGTGTTTTGATTCACTTTGTTACTTGGGTTCGTCTGCCTAAAATTAGATATATTCGTTATATATATCTATTAATGATGTTTAGTTTTTCATTTTTAGGTATGTTTTACATCATGTTTCTTTCAGACACACCTGCTTACTTTCTTAAAATTTCAAAATTATCAAGAATTTACACGTATTCATCATTAAATATGGTAGACAAATTAAAATACTATAAATTATTTCCTTACATACTAATCATCATACTTGTTTTTATTACATATGGCATTTATAAAATTACGACAATTCATCAACAGCTAATAAAAACTGATTTTGAAATTTATAAGCAAATTAGTGCCTCTGATACAACATCTAAAGTTTTCTGTCATTATTTTAAAAATGAACTTTTAGCTATTCAATCTGAGTTAGAAATAATCAAGAATAATTCAGAATTGCAGGTTTTGTCTAACTCGTTACATCCAATCATAGACCGTTGTAAACATTTATATTCCCGACTGGATTCTATCCATCGAAGTACAAAGACCTCAGAACTCCATTTGAAGAAATGTAACTTGGTTTCAATTATTAACCAATCGTTGAATCAATTATGTAACGAACTAAAAGACTATACAGTCAAACAAGAATTTAATAGTGATTACATTCCTATTCTTGGGGATCCCTTCTATCTTGAGCAAGCATTTCTTAATATTATACAAAACTCACTTGATGCCATGGAGAATTTACCTTCTGATAGAAAAAACTTAATTATCAAAATACAAAACTTAGAACAATGGAATGTTATCGAAATTAGTGATACTGGTATAGGAATAACACAAAATAATATTCAAAATATATTTACCCCTTTCTTTTCCTCCCACCCAATATCAAATCATTGGGGAATTGGCCTAACATTAGTATATAAACTAATCCGTGCTCATGAAGGAAAAATAGAAATCGAAAGTATATATCAAAATGGTACAACAGTAAGAATACTATTACCAAATATAAACATTATGAAGACACTTGAGAGACAAATTAATTGATTACATAAAGGACGGACAATATGGATAAGAAGATTAAAGTTTTAATAGCTGAGGATATTGAACCTATTAGGAAAAGATATTGTGAAATTATTAATAATGAACCTGATTTAGAAGTAGTTGCCGATGTATCCAACATGAGAGATGCTATCACAAAAACTAAAGAACTTCAGCCTGATGTTATATTAATGGATATCGAAATGGATTCTAAAGATGCAGGACTTATTGCAACAAAAGAAATTTTAGCAAAATACCCACATAAGAAAATCATCATACTAACTGTTTATGAAGAAGATGAATTTGTATTCTCAGCATTTCAGCTAGGTGTATGCGATTATATGTTGAAAAATTCAACATATCAAGAAATTATCAATGGAATCAAGGCTGCATATTTGGGACAATCCCCGATCCGCCCAGAAATAGCTGGAAAAATCAGAAATGAGTTCAAAAGAATAAAAAGTTATGAAAATAGCTTTTTATATATGCTAAACATTTTAAGCTCTTTAACATCATCTGAACTAGAAATACTATATTTAATTGCTAAAGGTTACACTCGCAAAGAGATTTGCGCAGAACGTCATGTAGAAATGTCAACAGTGAAGACACAGATTCACAATATTTTAAAAAAATTTAAAAAAAATACAATTAAAGAGCTAATAAACACCATAGATGATTTATCATTACTGGAGATGGTTATTAATAATCGAACAAACCGTTAAAATAATATTACCTTTGCAAACATAAAATAATCCTCATTATAAGTTATGTGTTATAAGTTTATAATGAGGATTTTTCTTAATCAATTATTATATTTTCTTGCAACTGCAATAATTCCAGCGTTACTCCCAGTTTCTGAAACTTTTCTTTTATTGCAACTGTTTATTTGCTTTTCTTAGCCCTTGCTCTAGCAGCTCTTCTTCTTTTTAATTCTTCTTGCTTCTCTCTTAATAGTTCTTGCTGCCTTTCTTCTTCCTGTTTTTCTCGCTCCAATCGTAATTTTTCAGCTTCAGCTTCCAATCGCTTTTTCTTTTCCTCAGCTAACCTCAGACATTTATTTTGTAATACAGGATCCTTTAACTTTAGATATTTACAGAAAGCTTCTGGGAATTGGAAGCGCTTAGTGCCAATCCCATCAAATTCCACTTCAACTTTGCCAACTTCTTCTTTTACAATTACTCCCGTTTTATATTTCTTATGTTCTACAACTTCACCTAATACCAACTTTCTCCTCCCTTTCTAGTTATGTAAATTAAAACATCCAATCTTTACAATAATTCAATTAGGATTTTTAGCCACGATTCACCCCCATTTCCGCACTGCTTATATTATAGTTACCAAGGTAATGCCTACTCGTAAGACATCCCATGAACATAACTCCTCCTATTAAAACATATGAATAAACATTCCTTTCTTACAACCACTAATTTGATTTATGCTTTTTAAAACATACTTTTTTATAGCAACTGTGAAATTATTATTTTGATCTCTAATTATTTATATTGAGAAAAACCGCATGCCTGCATTTGGCGACGCGGTTTTCATATGTATACTATCTAGTCAACAAAAAGTAATACATGACCAATCTACAAAGCCTATACCTTAATCTTATCAGAAATAAACTTTTTTTGTCAGTGAAACTTTTGATTTGATAGAATTTATTAATTTTTATATAAAGTACAAGATATATGACATTCACATGTTTGATTTGTCATTAACACAAAAAACCTTCACTATACTTTAGCCGAGTACAGGAAGTTTTTTGCTTATTTAAAGAAGCTTACATGCGGCAAATCCATAATAGATACCGTCATTATTATACTCCTTGGTAACCATATCTGCCACCTGCTTTATCTCTTGAGAAGCATTGCCCATAGCGACACCGATCCCAGCAAATTGCAGCATTTCAAAATCAATTGGCGCATCTCCGAAGGCAATTGTATCCTCCCTATTTACAGAGTAATATTCTAAAACCGCCTGGATTCCAGTTGCCTTATTAATATTTTTCACAAAAATCTCCCCGCTATATCGATTATTTATTATGCAGTCTGATTTTATGACATTGCCGTAGTTACCAATATCCTCTGAAATCTGTATTGCCGGTATCTCTGAATCAAAATATGATATTTTATTCACTGCATCTTTCTGTATATCATCTGCCTCATTCCATTGGAATATGCTTGTATTGCTGGATAATTCAAAAGATATCCCTTTCTCAGTCAGATAATTACAGATTACGCACAGATCATCTCTTTTCATAACATGATCCTGAATACATCGGTCTTCCACTTCAACATGGGCGCCTGCTGAAGTAATGAATCCGTCTGGCATTAGTTCTAAAATATCTTTTGGTAGCATTGATATAATTCTTCCGGTATTAAAGATAATCTTATGCCCGTTATTTCTTACCTTTATGATTGCTTCCACAGCACTTTTTGACACCCCTAGCATATCACTATATATAGTATAATCAATATCTAGGAAAATCAGCTTTTTCCTACTCATACCTATTTCATCCTTTCTGACAATCACAAGACATAGTTTCGCTAGCGAAACTATAGAGCCTATCACTGATGGTATAGAGACTTATGAAATTTTCTATCGATAAATATAATGGAAAGCCTTTAAGCTTCCCATTAAAATATTCCTTTTAGATTATGATTTATTGCATATTCTCAAATCTTTCGATAGCAGCGCCATAAATCTCTAACATTGTGCTAAGACCCATCTTATCCAAATCAGCCAGATAACTGTCCCAGGTATCAAAGGATCTTGTACCAATGATAAACTCGGTTCTTGCTGATTGAATGTATTTATTAATATCCGTTTGGATAGGGGTTAACTGGTCATTTTCCTCTGTTGTAAAGGTAAAGCTTGGCCAGTAAACATCGGTACCGTATTTAAATAGATTTCTTGCTGTTTGCGCCGGAATCGGTTGTGTCTCACCACCACCAAAGTAAGACCATACTTCCACAACTGGGTTATTACCACCAACATAAGGTGTATAAGAACTTACTACCTCATCAAAAGTAACAGAACCTGTCATCTTATCATAGATCTCATCAGTCCAGTCATAGCTTCCATCATCCTTAGCTACAGCAGTAACTCCAACATCACCGTAGTGATAGAATAAGTTACCTTCATCAGACCAGAAATAATCCAACCATTGTAATGTTTCTTCTAAATGTTCATTCGTAGAAGAGATAACTGCTGCACCTGTTGAATGGAAATGCGCTCTAACTGGTGCCCAGAGCTTGTGACCATCCGGTCCCTCTAACGCTTCTTCAAGACCTACCCAGTTCTCAGTCGTATCAGAAGGAACACTGGAAAGATTAGCAAATGCAAAACATCCAATTCTGTCGTCTTCTGCCTTAGTTAAGAAATTAGCACCATCCATGGTAAATAACTCTTGATCAATCAGACCTTCGGTGTATAAGCGGTTCATAAATTGAAGCATATTCTTATAGTCGTCACTGCCCGCAATAAGACGAGGTTTATTATTTTCAATGTCCCAGTCAACAATCTGATTCTGTTGTCCTCTGTTGCTTAAGCCAAATGCTCCAAGGAAACTATCCTGAAAAGCAGCGAAATCTCCTGTACTCATAGGGATTTCATCGTTAGGGTCACCATTACCGTTAGCATCCTGTTCCTTGAACGCTTTTAATACATTATAAAATTCTTCAGTTGTTCTAGGTAATTCTAGTCCCAATCTGTCCAGCCAGTTCTTATTAAAGAATACTTTACGAGAAACACGTAATTCAGGACCGTCATTCACCTGTGGGAAGGCATAGATTGCTCCGGATGGATACTGAACACTTGCTCTTGTATCAGCATATTTTGATAAGTAGTTCCAGTAGTTCGGTGCATAAGTCTGTAGCATATCATTTTCGGTAAGATCTACGAATAAACCTTGCTCACCGTATAATAGCAGGTCCGAAGCAGAAACCTTACAACGAAGGAATACATCGGGCATGTCACCACTTGCTAACGCTGTGGAGATTTTTTCAGATCTTTCTGAACTGGAAACTTCAATCCAATTGATATATATATTTGTCATCTCTTCATATTTCTTCCACACATAGATATCATTCCATGAAGGCTGTTGACTACCTCTTGTAACAATAATATCTAATGTGATTTTTTCTTCAGAAATTGGAAACTTCCCAATATTCGAGGCTGAATCCGTAGAGGAAGATACTTCGGATCCTGTCTCTGTTTTAGTATTCGTAGGCGCTTCTTCTTTTTTTCCACAACCATAAAAACTTGCGCTAATTAGTGTTATGCAAAGTAACAATGCAAAAATTCTTTTCATAAAAATCTCCTTTCCATTTCTGTTCCAATGTTCTATGTCGTATGCTATCTCTTTAAATTCACTGCACGAACAAAGCCATTACTTTTATCTCAGTCCAATCATCAATGCTCGTTATTTTTCTGATGCATTTTCCGATATGTGATAGGTGTTACACCTTCAATTTTCTTAAACTTACGGATAAAGTTACTTTGATCAATATAACCGGTATCAATCAATATCTGCTTCAGTGTTTCGTTTGTATTGCAAAGTTTTTCTTTTACCTTACTCATACGTAAATTCTCAACATAAGCCATCGGCGTACTTCCCATCTGTGCTTTGAATACTCTGCTCAGATAGGATGGAGAAATACCACATTTCTCCGATATAGTCTCCAATGACATCATGCTGTCGAATAAATTGTCTGTTATCACTTCTATGATTTTATTTACTAATTCCTGATTTCTGTTACTGGATCTAGTCTTAGCTCTACGTTCTGCAATAATTACACATAGATGTTCTAATTTTTCGAACACCATTAAGTTCCTAGCATGAGCTCTATTGATTAGATCCGATAGGATCTCGTTCATCTCATTATAGATGCCCGGATCATCAACATACTCTTTTAACGCTGTTAAAATACTATAAGCGATAAAATTCTGATGTTGAACGGAAAAGCCGTGGTTAACATTGACAGTATGCAATTCCTTCATTATTTCTGGAAGCTCATCTGTCTTTCCATGTCTAACTATACTAATAATACGGTCTTTAATATCAGACAGATTCGATGTCAATGCTTCCATATCAATATCGATGTAGCGTTTAATATATCGTTCTCCCTCTAAAATACAAAAGTACATTGCATATACTGCTTCATATGCAGAGTCATACACTTTATGAAGAGCAGAATACTTCTTACCTACACCTATACTGATGGTCTGATTAAACTCACTTGCAATACCATAATACAGAAGACTTAATACCGGTTCAAAAGCATCCCATTCCAAAACATCATCTGCTGCATTCACAATAATCATAATCCGATTGGGACTAGTCTGACAAATTGGATAACATATCATATCGCTTCTGTCGAAATTTTCCTTAACATGCATTATTAAATCATCATTAAAAGGAATACCCTGATTACCATGAAAGCATACAACGCATACAATGTAACTTGGATATTCAAAGTTTATATTATATTCGTTTACTGCCGACTCAATGGTTGTCTCATCATATTGGCCAGCAAGTAAATTCGATAGGAAAAGATTCTGTGTAGTAGTCTGAGTCTTTTCAATTAAAGCCACAAAGGCATTGGATAAGAGAAGCTGTTCGTTGGTCTCCTCACCATCGGTAAAGTTATAGTCCTTTGATACGGTATGCGCCAGCCTATTAATAAATCGGTAATTAAATAAAACCAGCGTCATGACTGCAATAATTGCAAATAAAATAATCGTAACAAGAATAAGTAAAAAATTAACTTGTTTATCTGTTAAGTTCCCTGTTATATCGTCAGCTCGTATAAGATATGTATAACTCCATCCATTCCTATCAGATCTATGTTTCATAAGTAAATAACTCTGATTGTTGATTGTCACATTCCGATAAGGTGTTTCTTTATCTAAAAGCGCTACTTTATCCCCAATTTCCTCATGTAAACTTTCTCTCTCTGAACTGATATAATTGTATATAAGTACGTTATCGCGGTCATAAATTAATATTTCTCCCTGGCAGTCTGTGAACAGTGAATTCATAATATCATCAATCCGACTGCCTTCTATGTAGGTAAGGACATAAGCATTGGGATTACTAGTTAACAAAGGAATTGGGTAGATCAAGGTTAAATATGATTTCCC
>JAAYSQ010000075.1 GCA_012523925.1 Clostridiales bacterium | reverse complement strand
TTTTTTTATATACCTTAATTGGATCGCTCCACTTATCAGGATAAATAAAGTCTTTATCTTTATTGTACGGAGGATCAATATAGATCATTTTAATCCTACTATTATAGCTTTTCTGTAATAATTTCAACACCTCAAGGTTATCACCCTCGATATAAAGGTTCTGTGTCGTATCCCAATCCTTGCTTTCTTCAATACATGGCCTAAGTGTACCAGTAGAAGGTATTTGCGACTTTCTAATAGCTTCTCTTTTTCCATACCATGTAAATCGGTAGCTTTCATCATTTTTTTCAATGTACTCACCAAGTACTATTTTCAACTTATCATAATCAATTTTTTCATCTGTAACAATTTCAGGGAATAGTTGTTTGAGTTTGTCCATCTTTTCCTTTACGATATCAAGGCTTTGGCCATTTAAATTGATCTCCTGATGATGATTTTCACTCTGGAAACTTTCCATATTAACATCTCCGAATTATCTATTATTAAATAGATATGTCCCAAAAAAACTTTTAGAATAAGAGTTGATGAATTGTGTCCATTGTTCGCAAACCACACACTGGAGAACTTGTTATTAAAGTTATCAGGTAATCACATAACATCCCAAATACATAACAAAGATCCCGAAAACAAAAAGACTGGCTCAGCCAATCTTTTTACAAGCCAAAGTGCAACCATCTGGCAAATATATTTATTAGACGTAGACGTTTTTATGTTAATCTGAATTCGAAAGGGTTGCATTTCGATTTTCAATTTAGGACCTTTGTTCCATAAGGACACCTCAGATATAGAATTTTATATTCCAATGATATGCTCCGATATGTTGGATTTTATAATATAATTAATACCAACTCCAATTTTCCATACATGAATGCCGGTGTCTCCTGTTATGAAAAAAGCATCCTCTTGCACCGGAAGTTTTAAAAAAGATCTATATAACTGATTAATCATACCTCCATGGGAAACAATCGCTATCGTATCATCTTCCTTCCCTTCTGATATTATCTTCTTCAACACTCTGTCCGCACGATTTCGAAATTCTAGTTTTGACTCCTGCCCATAGACAGCTTGATCAATTGGCAGATTTTTAATTAGCGGATACTTTTCTTTCGCTTCTTCAAAAGATAAGCCTGCGAGCAAACCATTATTAAATTCCATCAAATCTTCTTCGAATTCTATCCCTATATTAAATAAATCTGATAAATACCGAGCTGTTTGCTTCGCCCGTTTTAAAGTACTTGAGTACAATTTTGTTATTGCGTAGTGTTCTTTAACATAAGATGCCATTTCCAAAGCTTGTTTATGCCCTCTCGCAGTGAGTGAAAAATCTGCTCTGCCCTCATGAACTTTTAGTATATCAGCTTCCGACTCTCCATGTCTTATTATTAATAAAAGCATACTTGTCTCCCCCTACATGACTAATAAAATCACGCCACCATTTTGTTCTCTTTTATTTAATTTTCTTTGTTAATTAAGCATCCATCACTCTTATACATAGTTTACAATTTTAGGATATATATGTAAAGACACAATCAACTCCAAACTCAGGATGATAGCGGTCCGAGAACAGATGGAAACTTTAAAAAAAGCTACTTAAACATTTTATATGTATGATATAATAATCTCAGGAATAATATTCCTAATACATATTTCAATAATAGCGTTCTTGTAATTAAAACATATTATATGAGGAGGTATTATAATGAAATACTATGTAGACGTAAATGTTATGAGAGACGGCGACGGTTCCAAGGAGAGACCATTCCGACGTATCAACGAAGCCGCAAAGGTGGCGCTACCCGGCGATGAAGTCTTGGTAGCACCTGGGGTTTACAGGGAATATGTTGATCCGGTTCATGCCGGTACTGAAGATGCCCGTATCACTTATATCAGTACTGAACCTCTTGGTGCTGTAATTACTGGTGCAGAGCAGGTAAAAACCTGGCAACATTACAAAGAAAATGTCTGGGTGTGCCGGATCGCAAACAGTTTTTTCGGCGATTACAATCCCTATACGACTTTAGTATTTGGAGACTGGTATTTCGCTACACCTAATAAACATACCGGCTGTGTGTATTTAAATGACAAAGCCATGTATGAAACCACAACTTTAGAAGAATGTATTAAAGGCGAAGTTTATGAGTTCAGTTGGGTACCTGAAGAATCTATTTATAAGTGGTATACCGAACAGGACATAGATAATGATGAAACAATTATTTATTCCAATTTCCAAGGTCTGAATCCAAATGAGGAAGATGTAGAAATCAATGTACGACGTAGATGCTTTATGCCATCTAAAACAGGGGTCAATTATATTACTGTCAGTGGATTCAAAATCGATAAAGCTGCCACCACCTGGGCACCACCTGCAGCTTTTCAGGACGGCATGATTGGTCCTCATTGGAGTAAAGGCTGGATCATAGAAGACTGCGAGATTTCAAACAGTAAGTGTGCTGGCATTTCTCTGGGCAAATATCTTGATCCTGACAACGAGCATTATTTTACAAATAAGCATGTAAAGAGTCCTACCCAGATGGAACGCGATGCCATTTGCCGTGGCCAATATCATGGTTGGCTAAAAGAAAATATCGGCGGTCATATTGTTCGCCGCTGCAACATCCACCACTGTGAGCAGGGTGGTATTATTGGCCGGATGGGTTGTGTCTTTAGTATCATTGAAGACAACCATATCCACCATATAAATAATATGATGGAGCTTGGAGGAGCAGAAGTTGCTGGGATAAAGCTACATGCACCCATTGATGTAATTATGCGCCGCAACCATATCCATCATTGTGTAATGGGAATCTGGTGTGACTGGGAAGCTCAAGGCACACGTATTACCCAGAACCTGCTTCATGATAATCAGCGGCCGTCGTATGCAAAAAAGCTTGAAGGTGGTATGAATTGTCAGGATTTATTTGTGGAAGTCAGCCATGGTCCAACACTAATTGATAACAATATCCTGCTTTCAGACGCCAGTCTTCGCTGTGCGACCCAAGGCGTAGCTATGGTTCACAACCTTATCTGTGGTTCATTTACCTCCATCGGCGGTGGAACCGGTCCACGCTATACACCTTATCACATACCACACCGGACAGAAGTGATGGGCTTTATGACCATTCTTCACGGTGACAACCGTTTCTACAACAATATATTTATCCAGAAGTGGCCATCTGAAGACTTTGTAATCCATAATGATCATGATCCAAATCAAACTATCCGAGAAAATAGACAAGTTGGCATACACGTTTTCAATGAATACCCAACATATGATGAATGGATTGCCCAGTTCGATTTCTCCCAGCGTCCAAATATGGTCGCTTTAGAGCCTGCCCATTTTGGTCATCTGCCAATCTGGAGTGAAGGAAATGCATATCTAAACGGTGCTAAACCATGGAAAAAGGAAGTGAACTACCTGTTAGATGAAAAAAATGATCAGGGACTTAAGGTTGAACTGGTGGAAAAAGACGGTCAATATTATCTGAGCACAAATATATATGATTACATAAAGGATTTCAACGTTCGAATGATCAACACCGAAGTACTCGGCAAAGCATTCGAACCGGAACAATACTTCGAGAACCCAGATGGATCACCAATCCGCTTTGACACTGACTACTTTGGAAATCATCGCGGTGTTCAAGTTATCCCTGGACCCTTTGCATCACCTTCTGATGATATTAAACTATAATCACAAATATAAGTATTATATGTAATAAATAGTGGACGTCTCATCTCTGGAATATATCAGAGGGAGACGTCCTTTTTTCAGCCTATACTTTCTTGAATTTTTTGTAAATTATCATTGATTAAGTATTAATTTCGAATAAACATAATTCAAGAAACCATTTACAAAAGTTACTTTATGTTATACAATGCAAAGAATTCCATATTGCAATTTATAAACTTATTAAAAACTTTGTAGGGAGGGATGTTATTGAAATACTTTAAGAAACTCGTTGGTAACCGAATTTATCTGTCACCCATGAGCGTAGACGATGCGGAAACTTATGTGAAGTGGCTGAGTGACTTTGCCACTACTGATGGTTTAGGGAATTCTTCTAGAGTGATTTCTGTGGAAGATGAAAAGGAATGGATTAAGAAAAATTCTGGCAATTACCAATTTGCTATCGTTCGTTTAGAGGATGATGCCCTTCTTGGAAATTGCGGCTTCAATGTTATTAATCAGGTGATGCAAAATGCTGATCTGGGATTATTTATCGGTGAAGAGGCAAATCGTAATCTAGGCTATGGCCAGGAAGCACTTCAGCTCTTACTTGACTATGGATTTAATTATCTCAATCTAAATAATATTATGTTGAAGGTTTTCTCCTTCAATGAAAGAGCCATCCACTGCTATAAGAAAGTAGGTTTTAAAGAAATCGGTAGAAGAAGGCAGTCCTATTATTTAAAAGGAAAGTTTTACGATGAAGTTTATATGGATATCTTACGTGAAGAATGGCGGCAGAACCAATAATCTTAATACATGGATAATATAGATTATTTCTTAATATTCATGACTGGTGATTATTGATGAACGAGTCGAATATAATCAATATATAATGCAAGAGTCTTTCCAAATCCTTTTAAATAAGGATTTGGAAAGACTCTATTCATAGGACAATGGCCAAAGGCTATTGG
>JAAYSQ010000074.1 GCA_012523925.1 Clostridiales bacterium | reverse complement strand
GTATGCATATGTCGGATACCTAATAAGGAAGATATCGTATCCGAGAGATCCCACTGCATGCATTGTGGGAACTCTCTTGAGTGGTACGATATGTTTCCTATTTTTAGTTTTATTTTATTAAAGGGAAAATGCCGGAATTGTGGACAAAGGATATCTATACAGTATCCTATCATTGAAGCTTTGAATGGATTGCTATATATACTCGTTTTTTGGATCCATGGCTTTCAACTGATTAGTGTGATTTATTGTCTACTTACATCGGCATTATTGGTACTTAGTATTATTGATTTTCAAACCTATGAAATCCCAAGTGGTATTAATCTCTTTATCGGAAGTTTGGGAATTATCCAATTGGTACTTGCCTTTCCTAATGTTATGGAATACTTACTGGGATTAATCAGTGTAAGCGGATTTTTGCTACTTATCTATCTACTAAGCAAGGGAAGAGGAATTGGTGGTGGTGATATCAAGCTTATGGCAGCAGGGGGACTAATCCTTGGTTTTCCAGCCATTGTTTTGGCATTTATCCTTGGGTGTATATTAGGATCTATCATCCATCTTATCCGGATGAGGATTAGTCAGCAGGATAGAGTTTTGGCTTTTGGCCCATATCTTTCAGCAGGAATGTTACTAACGATGCTCTTCGGTGATCAGATTATAAGCTGGTACCTTGGATTAATTATGTAGTATTACTTAGGAGGAACAAGATGTCTAACAAAGTGATAAGCATGGAAATAGGACTTCATACCACAAGAATTTGTGAGGTCAGTTATAAAAAGAATAATCCGCATGTGTACCAATGTATTTCTTTTCAGACACCGGAGAATACATTTGAAGACGGATATATTAGAGATAAGAATAAATTTGTGGATACCGTTAAAGAAAAGATTAGTGAAGCAAAGTTTAAAAGTAATCGTATCGTTTTTACTGTGGCATCGAATAAGATTGCCAGCCGTGAAGTGACCATCCCATTGGTTAAGGAAAACAGAATTCAGGATGTTGTCAATGCGAATGCTACGGAATATTTCCCCATTGATTTATCGGAATATACCATTTCCTATAGTGTGTTAGAGAAGGTTACCGATAAGGACGATAGAAAACTTAGGCTGCTTGTTCTGGCAGCTCCTAATAACTTGATTAGGAACTATTATAATGTAGCAGAGATGCTAGGTTGTGAGGTTGCTGCCATTGACTATATGGGCAATAGCAATCTACAGATCATTAAGAAACAGGTATCAGAAGGAACCAATATGGTACTTCAGGTCAATGAACAAATGACCTTAATTAGTATTCTAGAGAAGAATGTTCTAAAGCTTCAGCGAACCATATCCTTTGGGACGGTTGATATCGTGGAGGCTTTGGTTAATGATCGTAATTTTGGCTCAATGAGTGAGCAGGAAGCATATCAATTGCTTCAGCAAATGGATTTTAATGATATACAATCGGAGGAAATGCTAGCAAATAAAACTCCGGACATGAATAAGGAAGAACCCAAAGATAGCAAGGTAAGCGATGATTATTATAGTAAAAGTATAATTATCGATTCCTTATCCTATCTTGTTAATAATATATTAAGAATATTGGATTACTACGTTACTCAGAACCAAAAGAATGTGGAAACCATTCTTATCACAGGAAATGGTTCTAAGATACCCGCAATAGAACAGCTAATTAAACAAGAGACAAGGCTGGAGATTCAGGGTTTAAATGAACTTAACTCAGTTACTTTCAATAAAAGATATGATATAAAGAAAGAGGATCAGAGCGAATATATCTTTTGTATAGGTGCTTCTATAAATCCAGTGAATTTCATTCCTAATGAAGATATATTAAAGAAGAAAAAACATCTCTTTATCCATAACATGTATGTTATATTCATAGGATCCTGTATTTTTAGTTTGATTTTAGTCGGTAGTGCTTACTTATCCTATCATACAGAATTACAGGTGAATAAGAAATTGAAGGCTGACATAGATAAAATTGCCGGTGTTGAAGAGATTTACAATAGAAGTATTAAATTAAGGGATGTTCATGAACAGGTTCAAGAGCTTGAAAAGCAATCAAGCAATCCTAATGAAAAACTCAATCAATTAATTAAGGATTTAGAGGACAAGCTTCCTAATTCAGCAGTGGTAGAAGCAGTTAACATCACCTCTTCAGATATTACCTTGAGTATGAAGACAGATTCTAAAGAAACTGCAGCAAAGGTATTACAGCAGTTAAAGACTATTCCATCATTGTCAGAGGTTACCACCAATGGTATTACTGAATCTAGGAGTGAAGTCGGGGTTACAACAGTAAAGTTTGTAATCAATGCAAGATATGATGATTTGCTTTTACAGGAGGGTGATGATAATGAATAGACGAATATCCGAAAAGGATTTAAAGCTAATTATAAGCTTATTTGCAATTCTCATCCTCGTTGGCTCCTATCAGTTTGGTTATCGAAAGTTTACAGCAAGAGCTGAGGAATTATATAGTGAAAATGAAGAATTGGATGCCAAGTTTGATGAGTTATCTTCCTTGCAAGGAAGTAAGGGAGATTATCTATCCCAGATTGATGAAATGCAGGGGAATATTAAAGCAATACTGGATAAGTATCCGGCAGCTCTTACTCAAGAAATGATCATGATGTTTTTACTAGAATTAGAGGAATATGCTGATATGGATATTAATAACATATCCTTTCAAGATGTTAACCAATTTTATTCCACGACGAATTCATCAGAGAATAGCGAAGTTAGCATCCAGAATGATCAGGATAACATTAATACTTTAAATCAGGAAGAAACATCGGAGGATGACATCAAGTATGAGGACCTGGTTATAACCGGATATCAAACAGCTATTGTAATCAATTACCGAACGAATTATAAAGGTCTGAAAAAGGCTATCGATTATATCAATAAAAATGAGGATAAGATGAACATCAATGACCTTTCTGCATCCTTTGATAATACCACAGGGAATTTGACAGGTAGCATGACAATTAATCTATTTTCAATAATGGGAACGGATAAGGTATATGAGGAACCAAAGATTAACGGAGGACGTATCGGTACGGATAATATCTTTGGAACCGTTGAAGCGCCGGTCAT
>JAAYSQ010000073.1 GCA_012523925.1 Clostridiales bacterium | reverse complement strand
TTCTCCAAATCTCTGGAAGTGATTTATTTCTCTTTGCCTTAAAAACTTAATTGGTTCACATACTTCTTGGTCATGTACCAAACGAAGGATGTTATCGTATGTTGTTCTTGCTTTCTGTTCTGCAGCCATATCTTCTACAAGATCAGTAATAGGATCACCCTTACTCTGGAAGAAAGTAGCGGTAAATGGAACTCCACCTGCGGATTGTGGCCACAAACCTAAGGTATGATCAACATAATATTTCTCAAATCCGCCCTCCATAATTTGCTGCGGTGTTAAATCTCTTGTTAATTGGTGAACGATTGCACATACCATTTCCATGTGTGCCATTTCTTCTGTCCCAATATCCGTTAAAAGTCCTGCGACTTTGGGATTGCTCATGGTGTAGCGCTGTGACAGATAACGTTGCGAAGCCGCTAATTCTCCATCGGGTCCTCCAAACTGACTAATGATAACTTGCGCCAATCTAGGGTTACACTGCGTGATTTTTACTGGATATTGTAATCTTTTCTCATAACTCCACATACACTAACACCTTCCTTCCCAAGGCCATGGTCCTTCTGCCCAAGTCCATCTATCATCCACATCCACGTCATACATATTAATCGGTCCATAGCACTTCGTGTATTCCTTCACTGCTTCATTCCGAACTTTCTCAACCTTTTTCCAGTAGTCTAGAGCTTCTTGATCTCTTGGATGTGTATCTAGATATATTCTTAAATCATCCATGACAAAGCTCAATGCTCCGATACAAGCAAAAAGTTTATCTCTACTCTTACCATCCATTATTTACAGCTCCTTCCTAGAAATTCTAAATCAAGATCTTTGAAAAGCGTTCCACGATCCCATGCTTGATACTCGTTTTCATACACGTTCTCAAAAGACTGCCATGGCACATAGCACATCCCAAGCGGATACCTGTCAAAACCGCTTTCATAATCATTCATCTTTTTCTCACAGCTGTCGTGTGCATAGCCTCTTTTTTGGTCTCTACATTCAGGATCATTTCGTCTATACGGAGAAACATTTCTATTACCGGGTCTATAATAATTTCCACGATACATCCGTCTATCCATTTACAATACTCTCCTTTCATTTCTTACGAGCAACAACACGTGTTTGTTGTTCTATATATTTTATGAGACACGGACAATTCTGTGCCTGTTCCTGTTACACATTAAATAGGCTAAATATTTTGTAGTAAATACTGTTTTATTTCCCATGAATGATTGACAACAAAACGATAATCATTTACTATTTAAATGTATTTAAACATCTAATTTAATGAATAAGAATACAAGAAGCCCTCTTAAGAAAGGTTCTTGCAAATTTCATATATTAGCGAAATAGATTCTTGCAGCAAGGGAGAGTATAGGCTATGTACCACTTTATTATTAACCCGAAATCAAGCTCCGGCAAAGGTATCCGTCATTGGTGGACGGTAAAGAGGGAATTGGATAAAAGAGAAATTCCTTATACTGCTATATTTACGCGCATGGAAGGTCATGCGACAGAAATTGCAGAAGAAATCTGTAGTAAATTTTCCGGAATAAAGAACATCGTCATATTAG
The DNA here is from genome assembly GCA_012523925.1 of Clostridiales bacterium. GTDB lineage: Bacteria > Bacillota > Clostridia > Lachnospirales > Lachnospiraceae > Mobilitalea. Next base: position 3,097 of record JAAYSQ010000073.1, on the reverse strand, counting down.
GTGGCGATGGTACTGTCAATGAAGTAATTAACGGCATTAAAATATATCAAGATGTTTTATTAGGATACATACCTTCCGGATCTAGTAATGATTTAGCAAGAAGTCTAAAGATTGCTAAGGATCCGATAAAGGCTTTAAATTCCATATTAAAACCGACTCATTATCAATATTTAGACCACGGAAGAATCGAATTTCCAAGCATTGATGTTTCCCCAAGAAAATTCGCTTGTTCAAGCGGAATCGGATATGATGCCAATGTGTGTTATGAAGTGGCTAGCTCGCCTTTAAAAAAGCGTTTCAACCGTTTTGGTGCAGGCAAATTTATCTATTTAGCAATTGCAATTAAACAATTACTTACAGTTAAGCCTGCCAATGGTACAATAATCATTGACGGCATAAAAAAAGACACTTATGATAAAATCCTCTTAGTGTCTAGTATGATACATAAATATGAAGGTGGTGGTCTTGCAATGGCTCCCCATGCTGACCCAACTGATGGTAAGCTTAGCGTATGTCTTGTGCATGGCTTGAGCAGACTGAAAGTGATCTTTTTATTACCTACCATACTCTTCGGAAAACATATTTATGTAAAAGGTGTAGAAACTTTTGATTGTGCTACCATTGAGATTAAAACAGACCGTAATTTAGCAGTTCATACCGATGGTGAGATACCCGCAATTAGTTCCCATATTAAAGTTAGTGTTGTTCCAGAAAAAATCCGAATGATATTATGATGTTTAAAAATATAGTATTATCAAAGAAAGTAGGTGTTCCAGGTGCAAAGGCGTTCCTATATTCAAATTTCTTCATTAATAGTGTTTTTTAGTATTATAACTATAGTTTTAGAATTTTTGGCTTATTATTTCTTTGCATCCTTGTATTCTGTATCTGTTGTTTCCTGTCTTATATCCATTCTCTTCTGTCATATTCTGTTACAGCGATCGACTACATATGAAGCCTGCTTTGTTTATACTTTACTCACCGTATTTATCAGTTTAACGATTACAGTATTAACCTATTTTAGTGCAGACCACGGTTCATTTATCCCCTATTCAAATCTATTAAAAGGGATTATAGCTATCAACTGGATTGTACCTTCAGTTCACTGTTTTATTCGCTATATTACCGGATATGGTACAAGAATTCATAATTACAATATTTTCTATCGTAATAACAGTATTATTTTTATTCTTTTTTACTTAGGGATTATTGCTTATGGTTCCTTTGCTAAAGATGCATTCCCTATGGTATACCGTGCAGTAATATGGCAAGATACAGTTAACTATACTCCATTTTTCGCCCTAGCAGGACAGATTGAGGATTTTCTCTATGATATTATTCCTATCAGTGATATATTTATATATTTAGGCAGCCGTATTCTTATTTTTGTACCATATGGATACTATATTACGCTGCTTACAAGGAAACATTCACGCTTTCTCAAACATATATGTTTCCTTCTGTTACCTATAGTCATAGAAATCTTACAATATTTCTTCTTCATATCCAGATGTGATATAGATGATATTATCTATGGTTTCCTTGGCTCTCTCCTAGGTTCTGTTCTTTTTTATTTAACAAACTGGATCACTCGGGTTGCTTCTGGAAAAAACTTTTTAGAGCGAGAGAGTTTCTATGGAGCTCCTAATCGTTTCCTTTACTTCTAACTTTTGTCCTTGGCTTTCTCCTCCCAGAAGTCCTCTAATGTTGTAAGCATCGTTTTCCGATTGACAATAACATTAGGGAACCATTCTCTGGGAAATAATCTGGCATATTGATTTTTTGTAAATCGATCATCTAATAGCAGAATCGCACCTACATCTTCCTTAGTTCGAATTACTCTTCCCGCAGATTGCAAAACCTTGTTCATCCCTTGATAAAGGTAGGCATATTCAAATCCCATTCGATTTCTTTCATCAAAATAACCCCGGAACAATTCTCTTTCATTACATACCATCGGTAATCCGGTTCCAACAATTATCGCACCAATGAGCCGGTTATTTTTCAAATCTATTCCTTCACTGAAAATACCTCCCATAACACAGAAGGCTACTCGGCTCGTTACTGGATTAGGAAGAAATCCCTCTAAGAAATTCTCCCTTTCCTCTTCAGTCATATTACTGCTCTGGATATCAAGCCCTTCCATCTCATCTTTTACAATTTCAGCCACCTGTGATAGCATCTGATAGGATGGAAAGAAAACCATGTAATTGCCAGTTCTGGCACCTGTAAACTCTTTAATATAATCTGCGATTTTGCGAAACTCTTTTGGGGTTCTACGAGTATACTTTGTACTTATATCATTGGCAATCATAATGAGACGATTCTCTGGGAGAAATGAGGTGGGTGCATAAACCGCATAATCTTCCTTCTTTCCGCCAAGTTGCTCTTTATAATAATTAATTGGTAGAAAGGTGGCAGAAAACAATACGGTACTTCTCCCTCTTTCCATACATTTATATAGATTAGTCGAAGGATCCATGCATTGAAGTTTGATTCGGAAGTTATCCCCATTCTCATAATCCGTATAAATCGTATAATTATCATCCAGAATCTCGTATATATTAAGAAAATGACGGACATCTAAGTAAAGTTGCAAAATTTCATCCTTACCATCTATAATATGATTCTTTTGTAGAAAGATCTCAAATTCTGTCATCAGGCGCATCAAATGCATGCTGAAACTATCGACATTTGTTACTACTTCAAACTCGTCACATTCCCTTTTTAACATCAGAAGATCTTTATTGCACTGCTCTAACTGTTTCTTTAGTTCTGCACTTTTATCTTTAACAAGTTGTTTCACCTTGAGAAAACTATCCTTATATAGTACGGCACTGTACATTTCCCTTGCTCTATCAACAAGATTATGCGCTTCATCCACTAAGAAAATATAATCATTCTTCTTTTCATTCTGGAAGAACCTCCGCAGATACACATTCGGATCAAAGACATAGTTATAATCACAGATTATTGCATCTGCCCAAAGCGTAACATCCAAAGACATTTCAAATGGGCAAACGCAATGTTTTTCGGCATATAAATCAATGAGATCTCTGTTAATCTCATTCTCATTAGTCAGTAAATCATAAACTGC
>JAAYSQ010000072.1 GCA_012523925.1 Clostridiales bacterium | reverse complement strand
GATTAAACTTATATTTTTTATAAATTTAATATCCATATTAAAACATATACATGAGGGTATAGAAAAAGATTTTCTTCCAACAAGTTATTTCGGAAGAAAATCTTTTCAATACCCTCATTTTAATTCTTATTCGTTGTCTTATTCGTTTCTCAATCTTCCGAAAAAGCTTAGCGAATATAGCCCAGAGATACCAACCAAAGCATAAATAATTCTAGAAATCAAGGTCATATCCCCAAATATTGCTCTTACTAAATCAAAACTAAAAAAACCGATTAAACCCCAATTGATGGCACCTATAGCTACTAAAGTCAGTGCAATATAATCTAAAGTTTTCATTTTGCTTCCTCCTTTTAACCTTGTGACACTCTTAACAGAGATTATGATAAGAGAATCTGTTCTTTTCTTATTTTTGCCTCTTTTTTGTAATTTATACATCAAGTAATAGTATTCTGTAAATTGAAAATAAATTAATAGTCTATATGAATTTTTCCATAGAATGTTCGAAAACATAGGAAATATGTACTATAGAGTGGAGAATTTTCTACCTCAATGTTAAATAGGACTTTAAAAAACATGAATTAATAAGTATAATATACTAGAATACCGGATTAGGAGGCGAAAGCTTGAGAAACAATCGGAAAGTAGTAAAATTTAAAAAACGCAGAAGTCTAAATATTGGTATTATTGTTTTTATCGTTTTGTTAATATACATCGTTATCCATGTTTACATATATATGACAAAGAATCACATCTCTATTTATGAGGTTCATGAAGGCTCAATGGCACAAGATAATCGTATAACGGGACTTATATTACGCGAGGAAAAGGTCATTACATCGGAGCAAGCAGGCTATGTATCATATTTTCAAAAAGACGGTGCAAGAGTTTCAAAAAACGCCCCTGTTTATGCTTTAGATGAAAGCAGACAAGTTGTTGATGTCATATTAAGTGGAGATGTCCCAATCACCTTATCTAAAAAAGATAATGCTGAAATAAAGTATGAGATTAAGTTGTTTCAAAAAGATTTTTCTACAAGCAATTTTTCTGCTGTTTACGATTTTAAAGAAGAAGCGGATAGTTTTGTATTGGATTTATTGAACAGTACTATGGTAAAGCATGGACAAACCATACAGGACGAAACTGGATTGGATTACTCATACAATATGTATTCCAGCAAGGATAGCGGTGTAATATCCTATTATCTAGATTCCTATGAAACCATAAGTGAAGATACGATTACCATGGATCTGTTTAATCTGGAGAATTATAATAGGACAAGCCTTCGTTCTACAACTATGTTGCCTCAAAATAGCCCAGTCTATAAAATAGTTACCTCTGATATCTGGTCCATTTTATTACCACTTACAGCTGATCAGTATGCTATACTGAATGGGAAGGAGCATATTGATATAACTATTTTAAAAGACGACTTAGAAGCAAGGGCAGATCTTAACTTACTACAAAGAGGTCCTGACTTTTATGCTAAACTTACCCTAAAAAAGTACATGGATAATTATCTGGAGGATCGTTTCCTAGAAGTGGATCTTCATATTAATAAGGTTGAAGGATTAAAAATTCCTAAAACATCAATTATTGATAAAAATTTCTACCTTGTACCATTGGAGTACTTTACCGAAGGCGGTGACAGTGGTGAACGCGGTTTAATTCAAGAAACCTACTCAAAAAATGGGGAAATAACCTATCATTTTGTACCAACCGATATCTACTATGAGGACGAAGTATATGGTTATGTGGATATGGAATTGTTCGAGGTTGGAACAAATATTGTATCTGATAGTAATTTAGGACGTTTTACACTTTCACCAATGAGCACATTAACAGGGGTATACTGTGTAAACACAGGCTATTCAGTTTTCAAGCGTATCGAAGTTCTTTATGAAGACATTGAATATTATATTATATCAAAGAATACACCGGGCGGGTTGGCGGCTTATGATCATATTGCTTTGGATGGAAGTACTGCAGTGGATCAAGCCATTATCTACTAAATAGTAGGATATGATGTATAATAATAATTATGGTGACTTATATAGATTAACTTAAAGGGAGTGCAATAATTTGTTAAAGAATAATTTATTAGATATTGAAAAGCGAATACAAAAAGCTTGTGATAGAGCCGGTAGAAACCGATCTGAGGTTACTTTAATTGCAGTTAGCAAAACAAAACCTATTTCTGATATTAAGAAAGCATATGATTGTGGCATGCGCCACTTTGGTGAAAATAAGGTACAGGAGCTTACTAAAAAATACGAAGAATTAGTGGATGAATACGCTGATACTATTTCTTGGCATCAAATTGGACATTTACAAAGGAACAAAGTTAAATATATCGTGGATAAGGTAAGTTTAATCCATTCTGTTGATTCCTTACGACTTGCCTTACAAATAGAAAAAGAAGCAGCAAAGAAAAACGTTCTATCTGATATATTAGTAGAGGTTAATGTATCAGGTGAAACGACAAAATATGGCGTTGCCGTCGAAGAAGCTTTACCGCTAATCCAAGAAATAGGTAAATTGGCCCATGTCCGTGTCAGAGGATTGATGACAATCGCACCAAATAACGAGAATCCCGAGAAAAATAGGGAGTATTTCAAGAAATTGCGAGAATTATATGTTGACATCAAAACCAAAAACATTGATAATGATGATAAAGGCAAACAATGGGACAAGTTAAAGAAAAATGGCCCGATTTGTGAAAACATAGAATGTAATTTTTCTAGTTACTTTAATATACTTTCCATGGGAATGACCGGCGATTTCGAAGTAGCTATCGAAGAAGGTTCAACTATGATACGAGTTGGAACAGGCATATTTGGTAAACGAGAATATAATCTAAGTAATTAGAAATGTAAAGATAGGAGAACAGTTTAATGGCGAACATTTTAAAGAATTTTTTAAATTCCATGAAACTAACAGAAGATGATGATTACGAAGATTATCTAGAAGAAGAGGAAGAAAAAGAGCTCAAAAAGGCATTACGTCAGGAAAGAAAAGCACAAAAAGCAGAAATGAACGAGGTTAAGTTCATGAAAAATTCACCGGCTACTGCGACCAGTGACGGTAAGAAGGAGAGGGTGTCTAGGATGGAAAGGGGTAGTGCAAGTAAAGTTGTTCCAATTAGAACTACTTCCAGAGGACTTGAGGTATGTATTATGAAACCTACTTCCTTTGAAGATTCTCAAGAAATCTGTGATATGTTACTTTCCGGAAGAGCAACAGTTATTAATTTAGAAGGTTTCGATGATAAATTAGCGCAACGTACCATGGATTTTGTATCCGGTTCAGTTTATGCGATTAACGGTAAGCTTCATCGAATCTCAAACTGTATTTTTATCGTTTCTCCGGATACAGTAGATATCTCAGGTGACTACCTTGATATTATTCAAGAAAATGGTTTTGAACCCCCGACATTTCAATCACAATTTTAGGAAGACAATATGAATACAAACAAAGAGGAACAGATATTGCGCAGACACCTAAAAGACTTGGCAAATACAAGTTATTATAGAGGTATCTGCGTATTCTCTGATTTTTTAAATCTAAACGAGCAAAACATTTTTCTTAGTATGAAAAATGAATTACCAGCAGTCCCATATTATCTCTATGGAGGTTATTCAAATGCAGAAAGGAAGATGATTTGCTTTTGTGGTGACGAGCGAATTTCGAAGCAAGAAGAAGTTACTTTCCCTATTACCTGCATTCAGATTAAACCTAGGAATAAGAAATTTAGCGATAACTTGACCCACCGTGACTTTTTAGGTGCCGTATTAAACCTTGGAATTGATCGAAGTAAAGTGGGCGATATCCTAATTGAGGAAAATAAAGGTTATCTATTATGTATTCCTTCAATTAGCTCGTTTATTACAGACAATTTAATAAAAATAAAGCATACAATGGTTGATACTTCTATCATAGATCAGAATGATTTTCATTATGAACCCAAATTAAAGGAAATCACTGGCACCGTATCTTCCATCCGTTTGGATAGTATTCTTTCCATAGCTTTTAGAAGATCCAGAAGCAGTTTAAGTGGACTAATTGAAGGCGGTAAGGTATATGTGAATAGTAAAGAAGTATTATCGAATAGCTATGAATTAAAAGAAAATGATGTTATATCAGTACGTGGATATGGCAAATTTATCTATGCAGGTACATCCTATAAGACAAAAAAAGGACGATATTCGATAAAGGTTCTGCTTTATACTTAGAATTTCACAATATCAACTCGTCTGCGCAAGTCGTCAAAGATGGCTTGGATATATGTATTGTTAGATATTTGCTAGCTTAAGATGAATTATAAGGAGGATAGCATAACCAAAGTTCAAGAAGATGTGGTTATGCATTTTTAAATGAAACGAGTTAATAAATCACTGGATATAAATGTTGACAAACAACAAGTATATGAAATTAGAATTGAACAGGATTATAGTCATTTAGCAGAGATGCTGAAATCCTTGGATATGGGTAATCGCAAGTTCATGATTGTTACTGATAGTATGGTTGGTAAGCTATATACCAAGCAGATTACAGATGTACTGCAACCGATAGCCAAATCCATTCATACGTATGTATTTCCAGCAGGAGAGAAAAGTAAGAACCTAGACACAGTTAGAGCTTGCTATGATCAGTTAATCCTTGAAGGATTTGATCGAAATGATGTTTTAATTGCTTTAGGAGGAGGAGTTGTAGGAGATTTAACCGGTTTTCTTGCTGCAACTTACCTAAGGGGGATTCGATTTGTTCAGCTTCCAACCTCCCTACTAGCAATGGTTGATTCTAGTATTGGTGGTAAGACTGGAGTAGATTTCAATAGCTATAAAAATATGATAGGAGCCTTTTACCAACCAAGGCTAGTTTATATGAATCTATCTACTCTACAATCATTGGAGCCAAACCATTTTTATTCCGGAATGAGTGAAATCATTAAGCATGGACTGATAAAAGATGAAGAATACTATAGATGGATTAAAGAACATCAAAAGCAGATTAAGGACAAGGATTTTGATATTCTTGCGGAAATGATATATCGTAGTTGTCAGATTAAGAAGACATTTGTAGAAGAGGATCCAAAGGAAACTGGAGTACGCGCTATATTAAACTTTGGTCACACCATTGGACATTCAATTGAAAAGATTAAGAATTTTGACTTGCTTCATGGGGAATGTATCTCGATTGGGATGGTAGCTGCAGCGTTTATTTCATTAAAAAGAGGCTATATCAACCAAGAGACCTACGATGATCTTAAGAATACTTTAGAAGCTTTCTATCAACCAATTACGGTTACTGGAATAGAAATCAATAAGGTATTAAAGGCAACAAAACTTGATAAGAAAATGGATGCAGGCCATATCAAGTTCATCCTACTTAAACCAATTGGTAAAGGTATTATTGATACAACAGTATCGGAGGATGAAATCTACGAGGCAATTCAATCCGTTTCTATACATTAGTTAAAAACCTCAAGTAAAGTTGCTTGTAGGGTGAGGAAAGGTATGGTTATTATAATGAAAGAACGTATACGACATTTTATTTATTTGATTATATTAATAGCATTGGATCAGCTAACAAAGTTTTGGGCAGTAACTACTCTTAAGGAAAATGGGCCGATTACAATATTATCAGATATATTAAAATTACAATATCATGAAAATAGCGGCGCTGCATGGGGGATTTTTCAGGGCAAGGCGAATATCCTTAGCATAGTAACAATATTTATACTAGCAGCATTATTTTTCGTATATATTCATATTCCAAAGGAACCAAGGTTTAAGTATCTTAAGCTGATCTTTGTATTTATCGGAGCAGGTGCTATTGGAAATATGATTGATCGATTTGTTAATCAATATGTTGTTGACTTTATATATTTCGAATTAATAAATTTCCCTGTATTTAATGTAGCAGATAGTTATGTAACGGTAGCAGCAATTCTGCTTATAATTCTTGCGGTTTTTTACTATAAAGACGAAGATCTAGCCTTTATTGATCAGATTTTTAAAGGTAAAAAGAAAGATAACATAGAAGGATAATACATCCAGATTGTAAAATAAGAAAGCAAGTGTTGACTAGTCTTATATCACTAACATTTACGCAAAAACGGAAAGGATCAGGTACCTATGGAAGAGGACTTCATTAATAATTCGACAGAAGAGCATCAGATAATCGAGCTAATAGTAGAAGAAGATTTTAATGGTATTCGTATCGATAAATATCTTTCTCAGGTTCAGGAAGATCTTTCCCGTAATCATATTCAGAAATTGATTGAAAATGGCAAAGTATTGATGGATCAAAAGGCCGTAAAATCGAATTTAAAGGTCAAAACTGGTGAAAAGGTATTTTTATATGTTCCAATACCAAAAGAGGCGGAAATCCTCCCACAGGACATAGCGATTGATATTATCTATGAAGATAAGGATATAATCGTTATAAATAAACACAAAGGATTAGTAGTTCATCCTGCAGCCGGACATGAATCCGGTACCTTAGTGAACGCATTACTTTATCACTGTAATGGTGAGTTATCCAGAATCAATGGGGATGAACGCCCTGGTATCGTTCATCGGATCGATCGTGACACAACTGGGGTTATTGTAACATGTAAAAATGATAAGGCCCATCAATTTATTGCAGAACAGTTCAAAAACCAATCGGTAACCCGTCATTATCAGGCAATCGTGTACCAAACATTTAAAGAAGATAGTGGAAGAGTAGAAGCACCGATTGGTAGACATCCTAAAGATCGAAAGAAGATGGCTATCAATTATAAGAATGGAAAGTACGCAGCAACCAATTATAAAGTACTAGAGAATCTTAACAAGTATGCCTATATAGAATGCTCCTTGGAAACTGGCCGTACGCACCAAATACGTGTTCATATGGCAAGTATTCATCATCCTATCGTTGGTGATACCGTGTATGGACCTGCCAAAGCTCGTTTTCAACTGGAGGGACAGGCTCTTCATGCCAGCCTAGTTGGTTTTATTCATCCAACTACAAAGGAGTATGTTGAATTTACTGCACCACTTCCAGATTATTTTACGGAATTGTTAACGAAACTAAGACATAAGGGGTAACTTTCTTTGAAGAGAAAAATCATTAACACATTAATTGAATGGAAAGACAATGGTGAAAGAAGTAAGAAACCAATTCTGCTTATAGGTGCTAAGGGCGTAGGCAAAACCTACCTAGCTTATGACTTTGCCAAATCCTTCTATGAGCAGATTACTTATCTTAACTTTGAACAGGATAAAGGCTTAAGTAAGAGAATAATACAAGATTCTTTCATCCCAAATAAAGATGAAGCATTATCAGATAGCCGTATATTAATATTGGATGAAATACCATCCTCTCCAAAAATAATAAGATCCATCATTAATATACAAAAGACAGAAGCCTATCCTTATATTATTGCCATCTCTAGTAATCCGATTTTAGAAGAATTGAAATCGGATTTTCAAACTATTTATGTTTATCCGATGGAATTTGATGAGTTTTTAACAGCTACTGGTAATGATTGGTATATCGAAGTTATTATAAAACATTTTAACTCTAATAAGAAGATACCAGAGATTGTACATAAAGAACTTTTAGCACTTCACAAATTATACCTTCAAATTGGAGGTATGCCTGCAT
>JAAYSQ010000071.1 GCA_012523925.1 Clostridiales bacterium | reverse complement strand
TTATCAAGCTTGCTTGAATAAACACTCATGCGAGTATTGATAAGTGCAACGTGTATTATAAGTATATATATCTTATTTATGATATAATGATAGAAAGGAAGAGCTTTATGGCAATTCGTAATATTCGTAAAATTGGAGATAGTGTATTAAATAAGGTAAGCAAAGAAGTAAAAGAAGTGAATAAGAAACTGCTTATCCTTATTGATGATATGATTGAGACCATGTATGATGCGGCAGGTGTAGGTCTTGCAGCACCGCAGGTAGGCATCTTGAAGCGTCTTGTTGTGATTGATGTATCGGAGGAAGGGGATAGCCCTATTGTTCTCATTAATCCAGTAATCTTAGAATCCGAAGGAGAGCAGACTGGCGACGAAGGTTGTCTTAGTGTTCCAGGCAAAGTCGGTACCGTTACAAGACCAAATTATGTTAAGGTTAAAGCATATGATAAAGACATGAAGGAATTTATTATAGAAGGTACGGATCTTCTTGCTCGCGCATTAAGTCATGAGATCGACCATCTTGATGGAAAATTATATGTTGATAAGGCAATTGGCGGACTCCGTAATGTTATGGGGCCGGAAGATGAGGAATAAATATATATATTTTTTACTCTGCAACTTAAATAAAACACATACTTGTTTTGTATTATAAAAAGTTAGCAGGCATGAAAGAAAGGTATGGTTATTCATATGAAAATATTATTTATGGGTACACCAGATTTTGCGGCATGTATCTTGAAGAAATTATTAGAATCTGATCATGAAATTCTTGGCGTTGTTACACAACCGGATAAGCAAAAGGGAAGAGGTAAAGCAATGAGCTTTCCTCCAGTTAAGGAGGTAGCTATAGAAAATCGCCTAAGCATATACCAGCCTTTTAAAGTAAAGGATCCTGAATTTGTTCAGTTAATAAGAGAGTTGGAACCGGAGGCTATCGTTGTTGCAGCTTTTGGTCAAATACTACCGAAAGAACTGCTAGAGATTCCAACCTATGGATGTATCAATGTTCATGCGTCCCTTCTACCTAAGTATAGGGGTGCTGCGCCAATTCAATATTCGATTATTAACGGTGAGGAAGAAACGGGTATCACCATTATGCATATGGATGTTGGATTGGACACTGGTGATATGATACTTCAGGCCAAAACATCAATCTCACCGGATGAGACTGGGGGAAGTCTTCATGATAAGTTGGCTGATCTAGGAGCGGAACTTATTATTGAAGCCTTAGACAAAATTAAAGCAGGGACGGCTGAGAGGGTACCTCAGGATGACTCGAAAGCAAGCTATGTTAAGGTTCTAAGTAAGGACATGGGGAATATCGATTTTACACAATCGGCGGTTCAAATTGAACGTTTAATACGAGGGCTTAATCCTTGGCCGAGCGCTTTTACCTATCTAGATGGAAAGACTTTGAAGTTTTGGAAAGCGAGTGTTGAACCTGCAGTAAGTGAAGCGAAACCAGGTACAATAATTGAGGTGCGAAAGGATGCCATAGTTGTTATGACTGGCAAGGATGCCTTGGTTATTCATGAACTTCAGTTACAAGGCAAGAAACGAATGCCTACTGATGCCTTTCTTAGAGGTAATAAAATTGCAACTGGTACGCAATTAGGTTAGACGAAATAACAGGTATTGAAATTATGTAGAATTATTGACAGTAACGATGAATTGGCAAGCAAGTATACACCGATATCTAGGTGATTTCGCAAGTCAATTCATCTTTTTTTCACATATTTACATTATAATATATGATTAAATTAAGGTTGTCTCATATAATTGGAATAAATACCAAAAAAATGGTATAATATAGAAGTGAGCAAGCTTCTTTCTGCGTAAGGAGCATTCACAATAAATTCTAATTTATGAGATGATAAAATTATGAATTAGACAAGTTAATTTATAATTTAGCTAATAATATCGTAACTACAGATGAAATTTTGAAAGAAGGTAATATTATGTGGCCATATTTTTATTATTATGATCCAACACATATTTTGGTTTTTATTGGTGTTATATTAAGTTTGGCAGCTTCGGCTAAAGTAAGATCAACTTTTGCCAAGTATTCAAGAGTTCGAAGTGTATCAGGTATGACCGGAGCCCAAGCGGCGGAAAGGATACTTCATTCATCAGGTATCTATGATGTACGTATTGAAAGAGTCTCCGGACAACTAAGCGATCATTATGATCCTCGCAATAAAGTTTTACGATTGTCTGATAGTGTATACGGGCAAAGTTCCGTGGCAGCAATCGGTGTAGCAGCCCATGAATGTGGTCATGCGATACAACATGCTAAGGCATATGTTCCATTGAAAATAAGGGGAGCCTTGGTTCCTGTTGCTAACTTCGGTGCTTCCGTTGCTTGGCCATTAATTTTAATTGGTTTAATATTTGCTCAATCACAATTTTTAATTAATCTAGGAATATTATTGTTCTCCGCAGCAGTAGCATTTCAACTAATCACACTTCCGGTGGAATTTAATGCTTCTAGAAGGGCAGTAGCAAGACTTGGGGAGACCGGTATCCTATATGGAGAAGAAATAAAACAAACAAGAAAAGTTCTCAGTGCGGCAGCTTTAACTTATGTAGCGGGTGCTGCAGCATCAATCCTTCATCTGCTTCGTTTGCTAATACTCTTTGGTGGAGGAAGAAATCGTGACTAAAAATGCGAAAGAGAAAGATTATCAAAATAAGAAGGTAGATTCCCATCGTAAAGCAGCTGGAAAAACGAATTCAAGGGAAATTGTTCTGGATATATTATTGGAAATTATTGAGGGTGGAAAATTCAGCCACACTGTTATTAATAATATATTAAATAAATATCAACATTTGGATAAACAAGAACGAGCATTTATTAGTAGGTTAAGTATAGGAACGGTGGAAAGGTATCTTACCTTGGATTATCGGATTAACCAAGTTGCTTCCTTACCAGTTAAAAAAATGAAGCCGCTCATCCGAAATCTGCTAAGATTAAGTGTTTATCAAATTGTATATATGGATTATATACCGAATTCCGCCGTGTGTAATGAAGCTGTAAAGCTAGCCAAGAAGAGAGGTTTTACTAAGCTTTCAGGATTTGTTAATGCAGTGCTTCGTTCTATAATTCGAAAAAATGAGACCTTTTCATTACCAGATAAGGAGAAAGACCCAATTCGATATCTGGAAATAGCTTACTCGGTTCCGCAGTGGATTGTACAAGAATTGCTAGAACAATATGATTATAATCAGGTGGAAAGAATGCTAGCTGATTCGTTGGAAGAGAAGAAAACTTCCATTCGTTGCAATCTGGCAAAAAATTCGCCAGAACAGTTAAAAAATCATCTGATAAAGGAAGACGTTACAGTCGAGGATAATGCATATTTGGATTATGCTTTTTATATTAAAGGTTACGATTATTTGGATAAACTGGATGCATTTCAGCAAGGTTACTTTACCGTACAGGATGTAAGTTCTCAACTTGTTTGCCATGTTGCAGGTATCAAAGAAAATGATTTTGTCGTTGATGTCTGTGCAGCTCCAGGTGGAAAAGCTCTACATGCTGCACAAATGGCCAAAGCAGTATCCGCGCGAGATTTAACCGAATATAAGGTGAATTTAATAGAAGAGAATAAAAAACGTTTGAATATTACCAATCTAGAGGCGAAAGTATGGGATGCTACCATTACTGACCCTAGCATAATAAAAAAGGCGGATGTCGTTATCGCTGATCTTCCTTGCAGTGGATTAGGGGTATTAGGTAAGAAATCTGATATCAAATACAAGTTGACACAGGAACAATTACAAGAATTGGTAATACTACAGAGAAAAATATTAAGTATCGTCAAGGACTATGTTAAAAGCGGAGGCATACTAATTTTTAGTACTTGTACCGTCAATAAGGAGGAAAATATCCGAAATCGTGACTGGTTTCTTCAGAATTTTGATTTTGAAGCAGAAAGTTTAGATCCTTTTCTGCCAAAGCAACTGCAAGATGAGAATACCAAGCTTGGTTATCTACAATTACTTCCAGGCGTTCATGATAGCGATGGATTTTTCATATCCCGGATGCGTCGTAAATAATAATTGACAGAGTATAGATAAATATTATATTATAATTTTTTCATGTATCGATCAAACGATTGAAATTAAATAAAGAAAAGGAAACTATTGTAATTATCACAGCGCCAAAACGCTTCTGTTTCAAAGAATTTGCTTCTATGCATGCATGTAGGTTTGATCCAGAATTGGTCACAGAAGGTGACTTGCGATAAAGAACAATTTATTTTAATGTGATAATGTTTAAGAATAGGAAACGATTATGAATCATCTAGATATAAAATCACTTAATTTAGAAGAATTGACGGAAAAATTAAAAGCACTTGGGCAACCAACATTTCGTGCAAAGCAGATTTTTGAATGGCTTCATAGCAAGTTGGTTACCAATTATGATGCCATGACGAATTTGCCAATCAATTTAAGAGAAACCTTGAAAGAAAAATATCCTATTATTGCTTTAGAGGAAGTGAATTCTCTTCATTCAGCAAAGGATGAAACCATTAAGTATCTATTTCGTCTAAAGGATAATCAGGTTATCGAAAGTGTACTGATGAAGTACCAATACGGAAATAGCGTGTGCATATCATCCCAGGTTGGCTGTCAAATGGGTTGTAAATTCTGTGCTTCCACAATCGGGGGCAAGGAACGGGATCTACTTCCCTCGGAGATGTTAGATCAAATTTATCGGATACAAGTATTATCTGGGCAGCGTGTATCCAATGTAGTTATTATGGGAACAGGAGAACCCTTTGATAATTATGACAATCTAATGCGGTTTCTTAAGCTTCTTACAGATTCGATGGGACTTAACCTAAGCGCTAGAAATATTACTGTATCCACTTGCGGAATCCCAGACCGCATCCGGGCTTTTGCAGAGGAAGAAATGCCGATTACCTTGGCACTTTCCCTACATGCTCCAAACAATGAGATTAGAAAGCAATTAATGCCTGTTGCAAAAAAATATGAATTAGATGAAGTGCTGGATGCCTTTAAATATTATTACGACAAAACAGGTAGACGACTAACTTTTGAGTATAGCTTGGTAGAAGGAATCAATGATGAGAAGGAGCATGCAAAGGAACTTGCAGGACGTATAAAGGGCTTAAATTGCCATGTCAACTTAATTCCTGTTAATCCTATAAAAGAACGCAATTTCCGTCAATCGGCGAGCGAAAGAATACTAAATTTTAAAAATATACTTGAAAAAAACAGAATTAATGTTACTATTAGAAGAGAAATGGGCGCAGATATTAATGCTGCCTGTGGACAACTAAGAAAAAGTTATATGGATAATCAGAGTAAGACTTAAGTTGTCTGGAGCTAGGAGGTGCAGACTTGGAAGCATTTTCATTAACGGATATTGGTGAAAGACGAAGGATAAACCAGGACTATGTCTTTTGTGAGAAAAATCCGGTGGGTCAACTTCCGAATTTATTTATTGTCGCGGATGGTATGGGTGGACATAATGCTGGTGATTATGCTTCAAGATTCTGTGTTGAGTATTTTACGCAAAAGATAAGTACGAGCCAAAATTCTTCACCCGTTGCAATGATTGAAACGTCTATAAAGGAGACGAATGAGATCCTAAGAAAAAAGGCGAAGGAAAATATTGAATTCGAAGGTATGGGAACAACATTCGTTGTTGCTACCATATTTGAAAAGACCATGTATGTAGCCAATGTTGGAGATAGCAGACTATATGTAATTAGTAATGAAATGAAACAAATAACGGAAGATCACAGTCTGGTTGAGGCAATGGTAAAAACGGGAGAATTGGATCGAAACGAAGCGAAAATCCATCCAAATAAGAACATAATTACAAGAGCACTTGGTGCCAATGAGACTGTCGAGCCTGACTTCTTTGAAGTGAACTTAAAGGATGGAGATATTATACTTATGTGCTCCGATGGTTTAACCAATATGTTAGAGGATGAAATGATTGAGAAAATTGTCAGAGAGAACGAAAATCCGGAAGTAGCAGCGGAAACTTTAGTTCGGAAGGCAAATCAAAACGGTGGAAAAGACAATATCGCAATCATTATTATTAAAGTTTGAAGAAGAGGTGAGGAACATGTTGAAATCCGGTATGATTATTAGCGATCGGTATGAAATAGTCGATAAGGTTGGTTCAGGCGGCATGGCGGATGTTTATAAAGCAAAAGACCAGAGACTGAACCGTTTTGTTGCTATTAAGATTTTAAAACCGGAATATTCGAGTGATAGAAGTTTTGTCAATAAATTCAGGGGAGAAGCACAATCTGCAGCAGGACTATCCCATCCCAATATTGTAAATGTCTATGATGTTGGTGATGATAGTGGCCTTCATTATATTGTCATGGAATTGGTAGAAGGAATAACTCTGAAAAGGTTTATAGAGAAAAAGGGTAAGCTTGAGATTAAGGAATCTGTAGGTATTACCATACAGATTGCACAAGGTATGGAAGCTGCTCACAATAATCGTATCATTCATAGAGATATTAAACCTCAGAATATTATTATTTCCAGAGAAGGTAAAGTGAAGGTAACGGACTTTGGAATTGCAAAGGCTTCTAATTCCAATACGATAACTTCCAATGCCATGGGTTCTGTTCATTATTTATCCCCTGAACAAGCCAGAGGTGGATATAGTGACGAGAAGAGTGACATTTATTCACTTGGCGTGACACTTTATGAGATGCTTTCCGGTAAGGTACCTTTTGCTGGTGATAATACCGTGTCTGTTGCACTTCTTCATATTCAAGGTGAGGCAATACCTCTTCGCGAATTGGATCCGAAAATTCCAGTTAGTTTAGATAAAATAGTTCAAAAATGTATGCAAAAGAGACCTGAGCGAAGATATCATTCCGCTTCTGAGTTGATTTCAGATCTAAAGAAAGCAATTACTCATCCGGATGGTGACTTTGTTCAGATGCCGGTGTTTGTAGCAAATGATTCTCCGACGATTAATATTTCGGATGATTTGAGTAGAATAAAGAATGGTGCTTATCATGATGAGGACATTCATGATTCGAATGGCTATGCCAATAATGTTGGCGATGAAGATGATGATGATTTAGATAGTGTAGATACCAAAATGGACAAATTCGTTGTTGCAGGTAGTATTATAACGATAGTTATTTTGGCGCTGGCTATTACTTTTATCGTACTTTGGTTTGTATTTCCACGGAAGGATAAGACACCTACTAACCCGAATGATAATACATTAACCGTAACTCCGGCACCGACACTTACACCAACTCCAATATTAGAGCCAACAGTTGAAAGCTTTATTGTACCAAGTGTTGTTGGTTTGACGAAGGAAGATGCTGAGGTTCTGATTAAGACAAAATACGAAAATGCAATTATTCGTTATAGTGAAGATTATTCAGATGAATATGATGACGGCTATGTTGCCGAACAATATCCTCAGGCAAATACAGAATACCCAGTAACCTCCGAGGTTAGGCTTACGATTAGTATAGGTAAAGAATCGATTGAAATTCCAGATGTGTATGGACTTTCAGAAGCACAAGCAGAAACGAAATTAAAGGATAATGCTTATGGATTTGCTGTTGAGAAAGAATACCTAGCGGATAATTCCGTTTCGGAAGGATATGTCATCAAAACCAAACCGGAGAGAGGTGCTAGAGCATCTAAAGGTGATACTGTTACGATTGTTGTAAGTACCGGTCCTGAAAATACTCAAGTGGCTGTTCCTAACTTAATTGGTTCTACTGAGACACAAGCTACTCAGAAGTTATCTGAGGTTGGATTGCTCCTTGGTAATGTTAGAGCAGAGAGCTCCGAGGTTTATCCAGCGGGTCAGATTACTTATCAAAGCAACTCTGCCAATCAATTAGTAGATCCGGGAACACAAATTGATGTTATTGTTAGTACTGGACCAAGTGAAACCGGTGGTAATGAGCCTATAGGAGAAGTGAGATATGTTGGTGAGGTTTACATCGATGTGAATCCTTTCGATTATATGGGCGATGGAGAGGCAGAGATTGTTCTTGAAATGGAACAGGATGGCTGGGTAACCACTATTATGGAAGAAGTTCGTTCTATTGACGAGTTTCCTTTTACACTCACAGGTATTGAAGGGGATAGTGATACCCCTGGTATCGTCATTATGTATGTAGATGGTGTACAATTCAAAATGCCTGGCGAGGAAGAACCGAAGACTTGGATTGTTAATTTTGAGACTGTGGAGGAATAGTTTGAAGGGTAAGATTATCAAAGGTATCGCAGGATTTTACTATGTTCATACACCAGAAAAAGGCTTTGTATATGAATGTAAAGCAAAAGGAATTTTCCGTAAACATAATGTGAAGCCTCTAGTAGGTGATGATGTAGAAATAAATACCGATGATCAACCAGAAGGCAAAGGAATCATAACCGATATCCTTCCCAGAAAGAATGAGCTTATTCGGCCTGCTGTTGCAAATGTTGACCAAGCTTTGGTTCTGTTTGCGGCAGCTGAGCCTGATCCTAACCTGAATTTGCTGGATCGTTTTTTAGTCATGATGCAAAAGCAAGGCGTAAAAACTTTCATTTGTTTTAATAAAAAAGATATTGTTACAAACAAAGAAATGTCTATACTGAAAGATACTTATCAGAATTGTGGCTATGAAGTATTTACGACCAGCATAAAATATCAGGATGGTATCTCAAACATTTACCAATATATACAAGGGAAGACAACCGTACTTGCTGGTCCTTCGGGAGTAGGCAAGTCTTCCTTGATTAATGAGCTTGTACCGGGGGCCTTGATGGAAACTGGTGAGGTCAGTGATAAAATCAAAAGAGGCAGACATACCACAAGGCATTCGGAATTGATTTATGTAGAACAGGGTACCTATATTATGGACACGCCTGGTTTTAGTTCCCTCTACATTAATGAAATTGAAACAGACGAATTGAAAGACTACTACAATGAATTCTTAGAGTATGAAGATGGTTGCAGATTCAATGGCTGTAGGCATTTGAATGAACCGAGTTGTGCCGTAAAAGAAGCACTGGAAGAAGGAAAGATAAGTAGGCTTCGGTATGAGAATTATAAACTTTTGTATGAAGAGTTAAAGAATCAAAGAAGATATTGAATTTATTAACTTTTTGATATTGAATAATTATTAATTGAAAGAAAGTAGGTTTCTTATGATTAAGTTGGCTCCGTCTATGTTAGCGGCAGATTTTAACCGATTAGGTGAGCAGATTAGAATGATTGAAGAGGCAGGTGCCAATTATCTACATGTTGATGTTATGGATGGCAACTTTGTGCCTAGCATCAGTTTTGGTATGCCGGTGATTGCATCCATTCGTAAGCACACGAAGCTTATATTTGATGTCCATTTAATGGTGGACGAGCCCATCCGCTATTTGGAGGATTTTAAACAAGCGGGAGCGGATATTATTACGGTTCATGCCGAGAGTTGTAAGCATTTAAATCGTACTATAGCAAGAATTAAGGAACTTGGATGTAAAGCAGGTGTTGCTTTGAACCCGTCTACTCCTTTGGATGTGCTTAACTATGTTCTTAACGATCTTGATATGGTGCTGATTATGAGTGTAAATCCTGGCTTTGGAGGGCAAAAATTTATCCCAAATTCCTTATTAAAAATACAACAATTAAGGGAGATGGCAACAAAGGCAGGAGCAGATATTGATATCGAAGTGGATGGAGGCATTAATACAAATAATGTTACCGAAGTTTTGAATGCTGGTGCTAATGTAATTGTCGCAGGTACAGCTGTATTTAATGGTAATATTGAAGAAAATATTGCAGAGTTTAAAAATAAATTTAATGCATATAATGCATAGTATTATTGGTCTTAAGAATTCAAGAGAAAAAGAATTCTTTAGTAATGTATATAATCTTACGAGTAATTAATGCAGCGCAGAGATAAGGATAGTTGTGACAAGTATGGATAATAAGGTGTTAATTATCACTGGTGGCAATATAGATGAATCGTTATTAAAAGATTGTATCGATAATAATAAATATACTGAAATAATAGCTGTAGATTATGGATTGATGGCTGCAGATCGTTTAAATCTTCCACTGGATTTTATTGTGGGGGATTTTGATTCTGTTTCGGATGAAATTATTGAAAAATATCGAGATTATATTGTTCCTATAGTGACCTTTCCTTCAGAAAAAGATATGACGGATACAGAGATTGCAATTGCAATGGCATTATCTCATAATGCAAGTGCCATTGACCTAATTGGAGCAACCGGAAGTAGGCTAGATCATACATTGGCCAATCTTCACATGCTCCTTATGCCATTAAATGCCCAGGTTAGTGCCTGTATCTTAGATTCTAATAATAAAATATATCTTCAAAAAAACAATTTCACCATACGCAAAAATGAACAGTATGGAGATTATATTTCATTCCTCCCTTTCAATGGGGATGTGTATGGACTAACTTTAGAAGGGTTTAAATATCCACTACATGGGATCCATTTAACTGCTGGTGAAAGCTTGTGTATTAGTAATGAAATTATTGAGGAAGAAGCAAAGGTTATCTTTGACGAAGGAATACTACTTGTGTTTGAAACCAAGGATTAAGATTTGATAATAGGGACAAAAGCAAGAGATGAATATACATTCATATAAGCTTTAGACACCTTAATTAATAAATAATATGATAAAAGATTATGTGAGATAGAATTGCGATAAATAGGAAGGAAGAAACGAATGAAACTAGGAATTGTAGGCTTACCAAACGTAGGAAAAAGTACGTTATTTAATTCATTGACTAAAGCAGGCGCAGAATCTGCTAATTACCCATTTTGTACGATTGACCCCAATGTAGGAATTGTTATGGTACCAGATGAAAGACTTGCTGTATTGAAAGATTTATATAATTCAGAGAAGATTTTGCCTGCGACTATCGAATTTGTAGATATTGCTGGTTTGGTAAAAGGAGCTTCGAAGGGAGAAGGACTTGGTAACCAATTCCTATCCAATATCCGAGAAGTTGATGCCATTGTTCATGTGGTACGTTGCTTTGAAGATACGAATATCATCCATGTGGATGGATCCGTTAATCCTTCCAGAGATATTGAGACAATTAACCTTGAGTTGATTTTCTCTGATGTTGAAATATTAGAAAGAAGAATTGCAAAAACAATTAAGGCAGCTAAGGCTGATAAATCGTTAGAAAAAGAGTTGCACATGCTTGAACGCTTAAAAGTGCATTTGGAAGAAGGGAAATTAGCAAAAAGCTTCCAGACAGAAGATGAGGAAGAGGCAGAAGTTATAAAAACTTATAATCTCTTAACAGCTAAACCAGTAATCTATGCTGCTAATGTGGATGAAGATGATCTTGCGGATGATGGAGCAAATAATGAGTATGTGAATGCGGTTCGTGCTATTGCAGTACAGGATGGTTCTGAAGTGTTTGTAATTTGTGCGCAGATTGAGCAAGAGATTGCTGAACTAGATGATGAAGAAAAGAAGATGTTCCTTGAGGAAATGGGATTAAAGGAAGCTGGTTTGGAAAAATTAATTACAGCAAGTTATCGATTGCTTGGATTGATGAGTTATATTACTGCAGGTCCAAAAGAAATCAGAGCTTGGACGGTGGAAAATGGAACAAAGGCTCCGCAAGCTGCAGGTAAAATTCACTCTGATTTTGAAAGAGGATTTATCCGTGCTGAAGTTGTAAGTTATCAGCAACTCGTGGACTGTGGTAGCTTTAATGCGGCCAAGGAAAAAGGCTTAGTTCGCTCGGAAGGTAAAGAGTATGTAGTTCAAGATGGGGATGTTATTTTATTCCGTTTTAATGTATAATAAAAATAGAACCTTATAACACTTTAATTAATGTATATTATTAATACAAGAAAGTGGTGGAATAGATGGAAACGTTGTTAACTACTAACATTCACTTCCCTAATCTGGGAATTGGATTTGAAAATGTGCCTTCTGGGATTGAAATCTTTGGTTTCTATATAGCATTTTACGGCATAATTATCGGAAGTGGTATGCTTCTTGGATGGTTAATTGCAGAATGGATGGCAAAGAAAACGGGGCAGGATCAAGAATTATATCTGGATTTTGCCATTATAGCTATAATCATATCTGTTATTGGGGCAAGAATTTATTATGTGATTTTTGCATTGGATGAATTTAAAGCGAATCCATTATCAATTCTTAATCTAAGAACAGGTGGCCTTGCAATTTATGGCGGTATTATTGGTGCAATACTTTCGGCAATTATTTTTACGCGAATTAGAAAATATCCTTTCTGGTTACTGGCTGATACTGGCTGTATTGGACTTGTAACAGGGCAGATGATTGGCCGCTGGGGTAACTTCTTTAATAGGGAAGCATTTGGTAAATTTACCAATGGATTATTTGCTATGCAATTGGATTTGAGGGACGTTGCTTATGAATATCGGGCACCACTTCATTATCTTCAATCCAAATACGAAGGGAAACCTGATGCTTTAGAACGTATATTAGAAATTCGAGATAATACCATTCTCGTAGAGGGAATTGAATATATACAGGTTCATCCAACATTCCTATATGAATCCGTATGGAATTTCTGTCTATTAATTTTCTTGATTTTATATACTAAGCATAAGAAATTCGATGGCGAAGTTATGCTTCTTTATCTTGCAGGTTACGGTCTAGGACGTGTGTGGATTGAGGGATTAAGAACAGATCAGCTATTCCTATGGGGGAGCCCAATCGCTGTATCCCAACTATTGTCAGGTCTAATTGTTATTGCTTCTTTAACAGCGTTAATCTATAAGAGACGTAAGTTGGGTAATAGTAAAAAATGATAATACTTAAATATCATTTATCAAATTTTTGATACTCTATAAGAGTTTGCTTACAATTAAGGACTAAATTCCTATAAAGGTAGGATTTGCCTACATATTGACATATTTTGTTTGATTTTAATGATAAATACAATATATTGATTCAATATGATGAAATAGCATGGAAAGCATATTAATAT
>JAAYSQ010000070.1 GCA_012523925.1 Clostridiales bacterium | reverse complement strand
TCCAGCACGACGACAGTGAGGATAAGAACATCGTACAGAATGAAATCGAAGAAAAAGAAGGTTTCCACAATATTGTTATCTTCGGAGTAGACTCTAGACAAAATAAATTGGACAAAGGAACACATACTGATACGATTATCGTAGCATCTATCAATAATAAAACAAAAGATGTGAAATTAGCTTCCATATACCGTGATACCTATGTTCATATTCCAGAGAAAGGCTATGACAAAATTAATGCTGCCTATTTTAAAGGTGGCTATTCCTTGGCATTAAGTACAATCAATACCAACTTTGATCTGAATATAAAGGAATATGTAACCGTTAATTTTAAAGCCCTTGTAGATGTAATTGATCGCCTTGGTGGAATTACCCTAGATATCACAGAAGAAGAATTAAAATGGCTAAACGGCTATGTCCGGGAATTGAATCGTATTAATGGGACCGATGTATCTGGTCTTACCGCAGCCGGAAGTCAAACCGTTAACGGTACACAAGCGACTGCCTATGCAAGAATTCGTTATACCGCAGGAGGCGACTATAAACGCACGGAGCGCCAGCGCATCGTTATTAGCAAAATCTTTGATAAAGTTAAGGCATCAAATCTAGAAACGATTACCGCACTGATCGATGAAATGTTCCCTCAAGTTTATACCAATCTAAACTCCTTAGAGATACTTTCACTTGCAAAAGATATCTTTTCCTATAACATTGTTGATCAGACTGGATTCCCTTTTGAAAAGGATGCACACACTTATAATAAAGTATCCTATGTATTTCCCATCAATCTACAGGATAATGTAACTAGACTACATGAATTCCTATTCAATGAAATCGGATATCAACCATCAGCGACCATACAAGAGTATTCTAATTATATTGAGAGTGTACGAATTAAATAAATCAATTTAAAGCATATAAAAACAATTAAAAGGAGTATCTACCTTTCCTAGTGAAATGTAGATACTCCTTTAATTAATTTTATTTCTAATCTACTATTATTCATAAATATTAGTAACAACTTTTTATATCGCTATTCAATTTTTAATAAATTTGCTATACGATAGCTCTTGTAATCATTTATTACTCAATATCTATTTGTTCTTTCTAAATATCTATATCATGTATCACTATCTAATAAAGCAATCAGCCTTCCGGTTGCATTGCCATCCAGAGAATGATAATTTTCCTCGATAAAGGATTGCATACGTTCAGCATCAAAATGTTCTTCCTGTATCAATCGACATACTTCCTTACCAGTATAAGCAACCGGACCCGGTACATAGCTTTGATAAGGATAGTAGAATCCCCTACCTTGCTTCGAGAATGCTTCATAATCATAAGCAAAGAATATCATCGGACGTAGTCTTAGGCAATATTCAAAAATTATAGATGAATAGTCCGTAATCAATTGATCCGCAGCCATTAATAGGGTATTAAGATCATCCTCAAAGGAAAGTTGATAAACCCTATCTCCTACAGGCAAGTCATCAAGGTTTTTTGCTACAAATGGATGTAGGCGAAGACCAATCACATATCCTTCCGGTAGTCCTTCCACTATTTCCTCTACTTGCTTTTCTATTCTTGGATTGTCTACCTCATCATCCCGGAAGGTTGGGGCGTATAAAACCAACTTCGTTTGCTCTGGAATTCTGTATTTTTGATAGATTTCTTCCTTATCTGAATTTCTATTTTCCCGTTGAAACCTATGGATCCGCTTTAGTAATTCATCTGTCTTCGGCAAACCGATCGGATAAACGCAACTCTTCTCTACACCAAACGCACCGGCATATAGTTCTTTCATGGCTGGAGAGTTTACAATTAGATGTGTTATATTCGCATTAGCTCTTTTCTCTAATTGCTTCAATTTACCTGTATTAACATCTTGTCCAAACTTTTTAATTGTTCCGGTACCATGCCATAATTGAACAACCTTTGTCCCTTTCCTCCTTCGTAGGTATGCAAAGGGTAAGAAAATATTATCCAGTAGAATTATTTCTGCTCTAGCCATTTGATAAGGCTTAATAAGAAAGAAAGTAAGCGTTTTGCGCCAGTCGGCCAATGATTTTACTAGCATTGTGTCTTTCTTGGTAATAAATGCGAAAGAATATTCTTGTGACTCCTTTCGCAATGCCTTGGCAACAAGGCTTACATTACTGCCTTCCCCATCATCATGGGTCATTATACAGAGTACTCTTTTCTTCTTAACTGGAAGCAATCTACTTATGTAGTATACCAATGCAAAAAGATAATAACCAATTGTTTTTTTCACATTAATAGCCATGCCTTTCTTAAGAACAACTTATTTTTTCTCACTACACATGTGACAAATCTCCATATTGAAAAGCTACGTGTCACTTCCATGATGCAAGACTTCGATAAGTTCAATAACTCTCTTAGAAGCATTCCCATCATCAACATGGTTATACTTCCTTGTAAATGCCTTTTGCTTTTCTGCAAAAACCTCTGGATCATATTGTTTTATTGCTTTAATAAGGTCTTTTGTTGTTAAAACTACAGGCCCCGGTGCCTCTTCTAAGAAATCAAAATAAAACCCACGAAGGGTATCTTTATATTCCTCTAAATCATAGCAATAAAAGAACATAGGGCGTTGTAATATATTATAATCAAACATCACGGAGGAATAATCGGTTATCATAAGGTCCGATACTAAGTAAAGGCTTGCAATATCATAGCTCAAATCATAGGAATAGATAAAGCCCTGATAAGGACTCCAATCAATCTGATCCATAACAAGATAATGACATTTCACAATCATACAGTAATCTTGGCCCATTTCCTCCTGCATTTTTGCAAAATCTAATGGAGGATTAAATTTATACTTTCCTTGCCCATAGAACTCATTATCACGCCAGGTAGGAGCATATAATATGATTTTTTTATCCAATGGCAATCCAAGTTGTAACTTTAACTTACGAATATCTTTGGCATTATTCTTTTGAAATAAAACATCATTTCTAGGATAACCAATTTCTATAATATCCTTTTCAAATCCAAAAGCACGACGGAAAATTTCTGAAGAGTATCGATTCTGTGATAAAAGGTAGTCCCAAGTTTGCGCATTATTATAAAAGTTCTTCTTGTAAATATCGATTCCAGACTCCCCTGCCATGAAAACAGTATCCATATCCAAAGCTAGCTTCTTTAATGGAGTACCATGCCAAGTCTGTATATAATGACAATTTGGGCGCTTTATAATATACATTGGAAAACGAGAATCCGAAATCCAGATACCAGCTCTCGCAAATAAGAAGAAATACTTAAACCTTGTCCTTTTCACCTTTTTTGCTGCACCTGGGATATTTGTGCTTGTATCTTCAAGTATAAAATAACAACGATATTTTTTATCAAGTCCTTGCCGAACCATTTCCTCATATATTGCCCTTGGATTCCCTGTATAATTTCTACCCAGATTACTCTCTAATAGAATTATATCCTTACACACCGGAAAAATCTTAATACAAAGATGATATCCAAGCAATATCACTTTCTTTATACAATTCTTAATTAACGCACCAAGTTTCCCTAGCATAGCCCATCCAGCCTCTCTGAATAATTGCAGCTTTTTTTTACCTATATCAGCAAGAATATATGAAGATATTATTCCTTCTTCAGATTAAGATCTTCTTTAATCTTTGTTGTAGAGATCCCTTCTGTTCTAGGTAGATATACAACTTCGCAATATTCCTTTAGAAAATCGAACTTACCCTTCCAATCATCTCCCATTACAAAGATATCAATATCATTATCTACGACATCCTTAATCTTCTGTTCCCATGTATATTCAGGAATCACCTTGTCTACATATCGGATGGATTCTAGAATTATTTTTCTATCCTCATAGCTGTGGTATGCTTTCTTATTCTTAATGGCATTAAACTCATCGGAAGATAATACTACCAATAGATAATCTCCTAGCTCTCTAGCCCTCCTAAGTAAATTAATATGTCCAACATGTAATAAATCGTAAGTTCCATAAGTAATAACCTTTTTCATATTGCGTTAATCTTCCCCTATGGAAGATTTTCCTCCTTTACTTGATTCAATTTGTTAATCCAAAGCATATACGAAAATTATGAATTAATCTTCTCTTCATAGATCCGACTAACTTCCTTAACCGAACCGCTTGCCACTAATCTACCCTTTTCCAATAGTATTGCACGGTCACATAAGCGGCGAACTTGTTCAATAGAATGGGATACAAAAAGAACTGTTACACCTTTGTCGAACATTGATTTAATCTTCTTTTCACTTTTTTTACGGAATTTTGCATCTCCTACCGATAATACTTCATCAAGAATTAAGATTTCCGGTTCAACAATAGTTGCAATTGAGAAACCCAATCTTGCCCTCATACCGGAGGAATAATTTTTTACCGGTACATCAATAAAATCTCCCAGCTCAGAAAACTCCACAATTTCATCATACTTTTCCCGTATAAAATCTTTTGAATAACCCAATACTGCTCCATAAAGATAGATATTCTCGGCACCGGTGTATTGCTTATCAAAACCAGCTCCCAGCTCCAGAAGTGGAACAATCTTTCCCTTAATGGAGATGTCACCTTCTGTTGCCTTAAGTACCCCTGCAATAATTTTCAACAGCGTACTTTTACCAGCACCATTTAGCCCTAAGATACCTAGGCGATCCCCTTCATTTAAAGTAAAGGAAATATCACGAAGCGCCCAGAATTCCTGGTATCTTAGCTCTCTTTTTAAAAATTTTATAACATAATCTTTTAAATCATCAACTTTTTTCTCCATAAGGTTGAATTTCATACCAACATTTTCAACCCTTAATACTTCCTTTTTCAAAAGAGCCTCCGTTCCACCAAGCGGGTTTCCTTCTTTCCCTTGATTATATGTTCATTATAAATTTATCCTGCTGCTTGTAGAAGAATATAATACCAAAGAGAAGCGATGCAAAGCTAAAAGCTCCAGATATCATTAACGCTTCCATATCCATTGGCTTCCCAAACACTGCATTTCTAAAATTCAATATGATTAAGTAAAGTGGATTAAAGTTAAATATCCAAACCCTGCTGCCAAGTTTTAAATCCTCGACATGATAGAATATCGCACAAGTGTACATGACTAACATTAAAGCAACGGACCATAGATATTCCAGATCCCTAAAGAATACCGCCAAGGTAGATAAAATCATACCCGCTCCCAATGCTAAAACTAAAAGTAGGAATAAGGGTATAATTGACTGGAATATATGCCAGGTCGGTTTAATATCAAAAACAATTGCTGCACCAAATAACACCACCAAAGAAATTAAAAATATAACATAGTTTGATAACACAGTAGAAAAAGGATAAATATACTTTGGTACATAAACCTTTTTAATCATTCCACTATTCTTACGAATAGACTTCATCGCTGCTTTTGTAGAGCCAGAAAAGAAAGTATAGAGCAGACGACCAGTTAGAATATATACCGGAAATGTCCTGCCACCTTTTCCTAGTAGGTTACCAAATACTAGAGTCAGAACGGCCGTAGTTAGTAAAGGTTCTAACAAAGTCCAAAGGATTCCCAGGTAGGAACGACGGTATTTTAATTTAATATCTTTCTTTACCAGCTCAACTAATAGAAAGCGGTACTTTTTAAAATTACTCCATATTCTGTTCACAATAACCTCCACGTCTGCTTTTCTACAGTCCCAAGACCTTGTAATCCCAATAAATTCTAGATAGGACTATTAAAACAGTTAATTATCTACTTCAAACACTGATTTTACCACTTTCTCTGTTGCATGTCCATCTTCCCATTCGCAAAATCTTTGGTAAAATTCGTCATACCTTTGACTATATTGTTTCTTCACATCTTCTATATTTATAATAGCATCCACAACTTCCTTAGATGTAAATAACAAGGGTCCTGGAACTTCTCTTTCAATATCAAAATAAAAACCTCTAAGAACATCTCGATACTTTTCTAAATCATAGGTAAAGAATAGCATAGGTCTCTTTAAGTTTGCATAATCAAAGAAAACTGATGAGTAATCGGTTATTAAAATATCTGAAATCAGATACAACTCTGAAATATCGTCATATTTACTTACATTATATGCGAAACCTTCCAGAGCACTGACATCGATGCTATCTGCAATAAAATAGTGGGTACGTAGCAAAATAACATATTCATCCGACAATTCCCGACGCAACATATCCAAATTCAGATGCAGTTCAAATTTATATTGGCCTTTCGCATAGAACTCATCATCTCTCCAGGTCGGTGCATATAGGATAACTTTCTTATCCTTTGGAATATTTAAATTTTCTTTTATCTGTTCTGCAATTTGTTCTCTATTAGGTGCATGGAGAATATCATTTCTTGGATATCCAGTCTCCAGCATCGTCTTATCATACATGAAACATCTACGGAAATTTTCACTACTAAATGCATTTGGAGCAATCAAATAATCCCAAACACGGGACTGCTTATACACCTGTTGCTTATATTTAGGTGATGCAGAACTGATATCATCAATATCAAAGACCAGCTTCTTTAATGGTGTACCGTGCCAGGTCTGTAGGAATACATTACCTTCCCTTTTCTTAACCCAAACCGGCTGTCTACCATTAAATACACAATACTTACATCTTGCTAGATAATAGTAGTATCCAATGCTGAAGCGTTTAATTTTCTTATGCTTATAAGGTATGTCTGACTTCTTGTTAATAACCCAGATAAAACGATATTTATTCGGATAATTCTTTGCTAGATACTCATAGATATACTTTGGGCTATCCGAATAATTCTTCCCAAAAAAGCTCTCAAAGATAATCCAATTCTCTTTCACTGGTTTCTTTAAGAAAGAATGTATATATAGAAACTTAGCAAATGCCTTCTTACTTTTGAGAATCTTTTTGATTTTTTTAATCCCTAGATGCACCTTAACAATCCGAATGGATTTCTCTACATCTTTCTGAATTAATGCTTTTATAATACGTTTCCTATACCGCTTTTGAGCGCGAATAATTTCAGGATCCATACCACGGACGATATCACTCATCATCTCAAAATATTCCTTGCGCCAAGCATCATTCTTACTGCGCTTTAACCTTGGTGCATAGGTTTTGGCATAATATGCAATATACTTTTTATCAAACCGTTTACGCAAATCCGAATCCTTTGGTATTCTTTCTGTTGCGATATAATATACGTCAACAAACTCTGGAAACCGATTAGGATCCTTCATCTGCGATAACGCTGGAAAATTAACCGGATCGTTATGCTTTCTCTTCACATATAAGGCTTCAAAACATTTTTTAAAACGATCCGTATTTTCTAATGCTTCTAATAAAAATGGAGCATCAGAAAAATACTTTAGTTCTTCTTGGAAACGAAGCTGGTGTTCTTCAATATAGCTTCGTTTAAATAATATATTAAGAATAGAAAGGTTACGAACCCCTTTTCTTTTACTTACTAAAATACGATAGGCTTGACGGATTTTTGATTGCCTGCGCTTTTCAAGCTCTTCCGGTGTAATAATCTCTTCCTCTTCTTCAGCAGGATTTTTATGTTCTTCATCTTCTTTATCCGAATCATCCCATTCTTCTTTATCATCCGAACTATCATCACTATCATCTTCTGAATTTTCATCAGATTGACTATTGGAATCTTCTCCATCGTTTTCTGCATTTAATTCGCCAGTTTCATTCTCATTATCCTCGGACTCTTCTTCACCATCACCTGTATCTTGTACTTGATTTCTACCAAAATAGGTAAAACGATGAAACCAAGTAGGCTTTTTCTTACCATAGATAATATCATCGCCATCCTCAGCTGCTTCTGCAAGGATTTCCAAAGTATTGTTATATAAATAATCATCACTATCAAGAAAATATATATAGTCTCCACTAGCTTTCTCTAATCCTAGATTTCTGGCTGCAGCAACACCGGTTTTCTCTGTTAGATGATAAACTTCGATATCCAATTCCGATGTGTAATCGTTAAGAAGACTCAATTCATCAGAGGATACATGATCACAGACGAGTAGAACCTCAAAATCCCGGTAAGATTGTTCCTTTAAGCTGTCAAGGCAATCCCGAAGATAATCTACACCCCTATGATACGGTATAATTACACTAATTTTCATTACTTTACCTCCATAATTTAGGAAATTCTTACGGTTACCACAGCAAGGGAATTATAGCATTTTAAGGAAAGCAAGTCAAGAATACCCCTACTATACTAAGGTTTCCATAGTTATATCCTATAGTTTTACCACATTTCATGGATATATAATTGATTAACAAAATGTTCCTCCAATAACTTAGACGATAAAATAATGAAATCTGTTTATTTAAAAGCAAAGCTGTTACAAACCTCTTATTATGTGACAAGGATGTAACAGCTTATTCTATAATTTTCTAGCAAAAAACACAATTAAGGAAACTTTACTTTAATCATGTTAATTACACTCTATTAAGTTCAATCTATTTAATGCACTAAACATAGCCCTCATGGATGCTCTTGTAATATTAGAACTTACTCCCACGCCATAGGTTGCATTGCCAGTTTTAACATCTAACATATGGATGTAGGCAGCTGCTTTCGCATTAGATCCGCCGCCCAAGGCATGCTCCGTATAATCTAGTATTTTAATTTGAATACCAAGCTCCTTCTGAAGACCTCGCTGAACCGCATCAATTGGTCCATTACCTTCCTCTTCAAATGACCTTTCCTCCCCAGCAATAGTATATAAAATATGTGCCTTTGTATTATAAGGATCATCATAGTCCATGACGTCTTCAAATCGACATTTTCTAAAATGTAAAGGTTCCTTCTTATCTAGATAACATACTTTGAACTCATTCATAATCTGATCCGGAGCGACTTCACCTTGCTTCTCGGATAGCCTTTGAATTACGTCAGCGAACTCTTTATGCATGCCCTTAGGCAGCTTAAATCCAAAGTAATTCTCCATAATAAAGGCAACCCCGCCTTTGCCAGATTGGCTATTGATACGTACAATTGGCTCATACTGTCTTCCAATATCCGCAGGGTCAATAGGAAGATAAGGAACTTGCCAAATCTTGCTATTGCGTTCCTTCATTGCCTGCAACCCTTTATTGATTGCATCCTGGTGGGAACCAGAGAATGCGGTAAATACTAATTTACCTGCATAAGGGTGACGCTCATGTACTTTCATTTTACAAAGTCGTTCATAAGTTTCAATTATTTCATTAATATTACCAATGTTTAACTCTGGATTGATTCCTTGGGAAAACATATTATAAGCAAGCGTTAAGATATCAACATTACCGGTTCTTTCTCCATTACCAAATAAAGTCCCTTCTACACGGTCAGCCCCAGCCATCAATGCCAACTCTGTAATTGCAACACCAGTTCCCCGGTCATTATGTGGATGTACACTTAGGATGACACTCTCTCTATTCTTAAGATGTCTATTCATCCATTCTATCTGATCCGCATAAACATTCGGTGTGTTCATTTCCACTGTAGCAGGTAGATTAATAATCATTTTTTTCTCTGGTGTTGGCCCCCACGCTTCCTGAACTGCAGTACATACCTCTAAGGCATAATCTACTTCGGTACCCGTAAAGCTTTCTGGGGAATATTCAAGAATGATTTCTCCTGGAAAATCCTTAGCATATTCCTTAACCAAATTAGTCCCATCTACTGCTATCTGCTTAATTTCCTCTTTACTCATATGAAATACAACATCACGCTGAAGTGTAGATGTTGAGTTGTAGATATGAACAACTGCCCTTTTAACCCCTACCAATGCTTCAAATGTTCTCTTTAAGAGATGCTCCCTACATTGGACAAGTACTTGAATAGTGACATCATCAGGAATCATCTTTCGATCCACTAATTGTCTTAAGAAGTCATATTCAATCTGCGATGCGGAAGGAAAACCTACTTCAATCTCTTTAAACCCAAGATTAACTAGCATCTGGAAAAATTCAATTTTTTCCTCTACTACCATTGGTTCGATTAATGCCTGGTTACCATCTCTCAAATCTACACTACACCAGATTGGTGCTTTTTCAATCTGATTATTTGGCCATTGCCTATCCGGCAAACTTACAACTGGATTTCTTTGATATCTTTTATAATTTAACATAACTTAATCCTCCATTTGATATGATTTGTGACTACTTAATTCCTTACACGAACATCATATAAACTTTGGAGTCGATAAATCACACTATACTTTTTAATAATAAATAATGTATTACTATCTACTCGAGTCCCAATAAAACCATATCCTTTCTATATTCATTTTCCATCCTACATCTTAAGTGAATTCTATGCTATGTATTACGTTAATAATTCCATTTTATTTCATTATATGAAAACGGAATTTAATAGTTTATCAATTTAAACTACTAACGTGCCAGATATAAAAAAGTCATTATCATAAGAAGAGTTAGCTCTCATTTTATGATAATGACTTATATTATATCATTCGTATTTTTCTTTGGCAACCTGATTTTTATTTTTTTATAAATTCATCGCCAAGGCCACTATTTATCATTTTACTTAGGACCTCCAGCGCTTCTTCCTCATCAGGACCATCGCAGATTAGCTCAATTTCGTCTCCATTTTTTACACAAGCAGACAATACACCTAATACACTTTTTGCATTGACCGTCTTATCCCCGACTTTAATTGATATAGAAGACTGAAAATCAATAGAACGGCTACATAGCACACTGATTGGTCTTAAATGCAATCCTGCCGGGATATTAATCGTCAATTTACGGCGAACCATGATATACCTCCTATCCAAAAGACATCATCAGCCAAGTGGCGTAAGGTTAAAGTTTATTTCTGGACTAACGGATACTTTACTATTTCTCGACAATGTCCCGAATTTAAAAGTTTCCGTATATGTACCGGCCCTATATTCGGCAATGTCGATATAGGGTCTTAAGCTGTCTCTGTTAATAACTGCAAGTTCTGCATCCGGGCCTGTAACCGTTACCACTAAAGGTCCAGTTGTTAAGATATTCAGACTAAGATCAGTGGATTTATTACGAAATTCAACATCTCCCGGCCAAATGGTAATGTCTTTAGTTTTCATCTTCTCAATCTTGATATTAATTACGGCTGTTTTATCTTGATCAACAAGAACAATACCTTCTGGCAATTCGTCCTGAAGATTAATCTCTTCAGAAATATCTACTGTTGCATTATTTATTGGATGCTTAATCGCGAGATATCTTATCCTTCGTATATCTTCTTCCTTACCGGCTACTTCAATTCTTTTAGGCTCATACTCAATATCCGTCATTACATAACCTTCTGCAGGTTTTCCGGTGGCGTCTACTTGTAAGTTAATCTCTTTGGTTCTATATAGGTCGATATTAAATGAAATATAGCTTTCGCTGAAGTCAAAATAGGAAATATCCATTTCTTCGCCTTCCTCATCTAACACCTTCGGATATCCAACGGAATGAAAGGAATCGGAGATACCTGTAACATCTACCTCTACAATAACTTCCGAGATACGCTCAATCCTTGCCTTTGGACCAGAAACCGTAATAATATTCGGGTTAGCTGTTTTGGCTCCTACAAAATAACCTTCTGCCGCCTCACCTTTTTCCACGATGTTTACTTTAAAAGTTTCACTAATTAATTCTTCCAGACTTATCTTCATTCTCTGATCTTTGCCTTCACTTACGATCACGGCATCCCCATATTGAGGACAGCTAATCTTAATAGGAACGGCATACACATCGGAAAGATCTGTGAAGTCAGCCTGTACCACAAAATCAGACCTTCTTAAATTTTCTCGAATCGATCTTCTCGCTTCTATAGTAAAATCAATTGTCTCACCCTGTATTATATCATAAACCTTACCTAAATCCGTTATTACATCTTCATTGATTATCTCTACAGGCATATTATCAAAGTCTTTTGACCCTATTGGATCATCGATATTTGTAATCGCAATCCACAATATCGCTGCAAGAATTACGGAGAGAATTTTTAAGCCGAAATTATTCATCAACTTATCCTTCATTTTTAAACCTTCCCCTCCATAACTTCAACTTTTTCGTTTCCTTTGTTTTCCTCTGAGCAATTACAAGCTTCGACCGAAGATAATCTCCGTCTATATTGCGTATAAGCTTTCCATCTTTAGCAATGGATACCTTACCAGTCTCCTCAGAGACAATAATCGTTAGGCTATCAGATACCTCGCTTATACCTATTCCAGCACGATGCCTGGTACCCAAATCCTTACTTAATTGCATATTATCCGATAAAGGAAGATAGCAGGTGGCCGCCGCAATCCGGTCACCTCTTAATATCACTGCTCCATCATGTAAAGGAGTATTATGTTCAAATATATTAATTAAAAGTTCACTGCTAATAACACTATCCATCCATATTCCCGTTTTTTCAAATTCATATAATGACACATCTTCTTCTATGACAATAAGCGCCCCTGTTTTCGTTTTTGCCAGTTCAAAGGTTGCGCGGATAAGTTCATCAACAGTATGGTCGGAAAATTTCTCATTCCTATCCCTAGAATCATCAAAATATAGAATCGTTTTCATAATATTTTTCTGACCTAATTGTTCCAGGGCCTTTCTAAATTCCGGCTGAAATACGATAATAACTGCTATAATTCCAACACTAATTGTATTTGAGATAATCCACAGGATCACATTTAATTCAAAAATGACAGCAAAGAGCCAGAATATCATAATGACAACTAATCCTTTAACTACCGACCAAGCCCTAGTAGTCTTAACCCATTTAACCAAATGGTAGATTATAAATGCCAATATAATAATCTCAATGATATCAGTGGGGTATATATCCGGAATGGACAACCACACCAAATTATTGATAAAATTCTTTATTGCCTCCATATGCTTCTCCCTTATGCAAAGCTGATGATTATGCAAAATAAAGCTTTACATAATCATCCCTGTAGTTTACCTATCCAATTAAAGATCGCTATCTCGATCGCGATGGATAGGTCTTCTATTAAATGTGAATTCTTGATTTTCTGGATAGGTATCCTCATCTTCATCATATTCATCGGCATCCGTATCATTCCATTCCGAATGCAGTGATTGACTGCTCATGTCTCCGTTTTTTGCATTGATATGTTTTACGTTCCTATGTGGCGCTGTTACGGTCACCTTAGGTACAGCTTTTACGTAGTAATAGTATGCATCATCTTCAAATTGTACACGCTCAGTCCCGGAATAATTTAAGGTTACTTTAAAGAAATTAACTACAAATGCAATAACTCCGGATGCTATGATACCTAAGATCATACTAAATATCTGATTAGATTTACCCAGAAACAGATAACTTAATAAAAATCCAAGAAGTCCAGTTAACGCTCCTGCTACAACTGATATTTCAAATGCATAATCAAATCGCATTCTTCTTACAAAATAAGTTACTAAAAGAATAAGCGCGAAAATAACCACAGTCATAATCATTTGCTTATTGCTTATCAAATTATCAATTACATAAGTATATACTAGAAGAATATCCTCTACTGTCATATTAATCTGCATAGTTATTGCCGTCTTAATAACCTGAAATACATAATACAGAATAACTCCGCAGCTCATCG
The DNA here is from genome assembly GCA_012523925.1 of Clostridiales bacterium. Taxonomy (GTDB): domain Bacteria; phylum Bacillota; class Clostridia; order Lachnospirales; family Lachnospiraceae; genus Mobilitalea. Next base: position 1,083 of record JAAYSQ010000070.1, on the reverse strand, counting down.
GTATAATAGCCAATGGAGTTGATATAATTCCAAGTAAAATCGGAACAATAAATGGTATCTTTAAAATATATAAAATTGGTACTGCAAGAACAACGTATCCAAGTCTTGGTGTATACCTAGCGAATAAAAGGTATAATACCATCATAATAATCAAAATTAAAATTGATAGAATTGGTGATACCGAATAGACATGCAGAATCGCTGCCCCCGCTGCCAGTAGCACCATTATTGCGGAAGGTGTAAATGCACTAAGTAGCGACATCACCAATACAACCAGTAATGATTTTATCTTTCCATCGTACCCAATTTCACTATTTATTACTTGGAAAGCAATAAAAGCGAAAATAAACTTCATCAATGGAATTAAAAATATATCATTTTTCTGATAGACTTTTTTAACACGTTCTCTAAATTCAAGTAAGGGCATCATTTTTATAATCCTCCTAAACTTATTACTCAGGCATCTCTTCCTTGTATATTTTTTTCATACGTTTTAGAAGTCTAAAATACCGAGTCAGTTTCTTTCTTGATGCATCATATTTAAAGGAAAACCATGCAAGGGATCCCAATCCATATACGGTTATCAGAATAATATAGATTCCTAAGACATAGGATCCAATCGTCTTGTAATCTAGAGAAACTGCATTTTTAATGATATATTCTGACTTATATAAGAAAACCAAAACTAGAAGTAATAGATAACCCACCGTAGTGCTAAGGATTGATTTTAACACTTGATATCTAATATAGTCCGTTTTGTAATATTTGCTCAGACGGATGTCTTCCTTTCCCTCTTTGCTTTCAAATACAGCTAATCTTGTCATTAGTCTGATTTTTCTGTTATTTAACATATTCTCCTCCAAATCCGGAATACCTACTAAAATCATTCACAGGATTTACCAGAAATATTCAATTATGTAGATGCGCAGATTAGGGTATATATATGCACTTATCAATCCTCGTATGATGATTTACTCGAGCAAGCTTAAGTAAATCCTCCTACTCCAATTGACGCTGCTTGCGCAGATTAGGATACACGTATGCACTTATCAATTGTCGTATGATGATTTACTCGAGCAAGCT
>JAAYSQ010000069.1 GCA_012523925.1 Clostridiales bacterium | reverse complement strand
ATAGGAAGTAAGATGTCCTACAATCCTCCTTAGATTCTAGATACTTAACAATTATTTTGTTACCTTCATTTACTATCTTTATAAGATTATGGAGAAATTTTATATAAAATTTCAAAACAGGTACTTTAAAGAGTAAAAGCATACATTTCAAACTTGAAAATGCTTGACATTTGATAAAATTTATACTATTATAACCTCAAAATAAAGAAATAAAACGTTGACGGAGAGAGTAAGTGTCATGCAAAAGTTCCAGCGAGCCGGTGATAGTGTAAGTCCGGTATGAGTAGCAGACAACTGAAAATCACTCCCTAGTTGCGAAACCCAAAGGTTTTTTTAATAACTGAGTAGGTTAAGCCGGTATCTACCGTTATATAGATAATGTATGAATGCCTTTCTTGGCAGAGTACGTGAAACAGGTGGTTAAATGATAGCATATGCTCTCATCCTTTTTCGGATGGGAGCTTTTTTATTTAATAGGAAATTGCTCTGCAATTCCTATTAAAAAAAATGCTCCGCTTTGGATGTGCACTCGCACGTAATGTATTATGTCGGTTATGCCGACCGTGCTCAGCACGAGAGTTTCGCGAGCGAAACTCTATCTTGTTTAATAGGAAATTGCTCAATTATTTCTTGTTAAATAAAAAGGCTCCGCATAAGTGAAGAAAGTTCACATTATAAAGCAACAGGTATGATATCAACCATTTGGTAAATACTTGATAAGAAAGGTTATAATAATTATATTGAGGAGGATTATTATGTACGATAAAGTATCTACTGACCTAAACTTTGTCGAAAGAGAGAAAAAAGTACTTGATTTTTGGAAAGAGAATCAGGTCTTTGAAACAAGCCGGGAAGAAAGAAAGAATGGAAAGACCTTTACTTTCTATGATGGGCCGCCTACAGCGAATGGTAAACCTCATATTGGCCATGTATTAACAAGGGTTATTAAAGATATTATTCCAAGATACCGGACAATGAAGGGCTATAACGTACTTCGTAAAGCTGGATGGGATACCCATGGACTTCCGGTTGAATTAGAAGTCGAAAAGAAATTGGGTCTCGATGGTAAGGAGCAGATCGAAGAATATGGTTTAGCACCATTTATTCAGGAATGTAAGGAAAGTGTATGGAAGTATAAAGGTATGTGGGAGGATTTCTCCAATACCGTTGGTTACTGGGTGGATATGGATGATCCCTATGTTACCTATGAAAATGACTACATCGAATCCGTTTGGTGGTCTTTAAAGCAAATCTGGGATAAGGACCTTCTATATAAAGGATTTAAGATTGTTCCTTATTGCCCAAGATGTGGGACTCCACTTTCTAGCCATGAGGTTGCTCAAGGATATAAGGATATTAAAGAAAATTCTGCAATTGCTAAATTTAAAGTAAAAGGAACTGAGAACGAATACATTCTCGCATGGACCACAACTCCTTGGACCCTTCCTTCTAACGTAGCACTCTGCGTTAATCCAGATGAGACCTATGTTAAGGTTAAGGTTAAGGTCGATTCCAATGGTAATGTAGTAAGGAAAGAGGAAGGTTGTTCTTGCGAACATGATCATGAACACGGGGCAGAAGCTCAGGTGGCTGTGGGAACGGAAGAATACATTCTTGCAGAAGCTCTTCTAAATGTAATTGAAGGGGATTATGAGGTAATAGAAACCTATATCGGTAAGGATTTAGAATATACCGAGTATGAACCTTTATTTGATTATGCAACTACCGATAAGAAGGCATATTTTATTACTTGCGATTCATATGTAACCTTAACTGATGGTACTGGTGTTGTTCATATAGCACCTGCTTTTGGTGATGATGACTCAAGAATTGGTAGAAATTATGATCTTCCTTTTGTTCAAATGATTGATACAAAGGGTGAATTTAAACCGGAAGCAAGAGACTTTGCAGGAATGTTCTGTAAAGATGCAGATAAACCGATTATGAAGATGTTGGCTGAAAAAGGCCTATTATTTAAAGTACTTAAATTTGAGCATAGTTACCCATTCTGCTGGCGCTGTGATACACCACTAATCTACTATGCAAGAGATACCTGGTTTATTAAGATGACCGAGGTTCGTGATGACTTGATTAAACACAATAATACCATCAATTGGATGCCGGAAAGTATTGGGCAAGGCCGTTTTGGTGATTGGATTAGAAATGTTCAGGACTGGGGTATTTCCCGAGACCGTTATTGGGGAACACCACTTCCTATCTGGGAATGTGAGGATGGCCATCGCCATTGTATTGGAAGTATTGAAGAATTAAAGTCCATGTCAGACAATTGTCCTGATGACATTGAACTCCATCGTCCATTTATAGATTCTGTAACCATTAAATGTCCAGAGTGTAGTAAGGAAATGACCCGAGTAAAACCAGTTATTGACTGCTGGTATGATTCTGGTGCTATGCCATTTGCACAATGGCACTATCCATTTGAGAATAAGGAAATGTTTGAAGAGAACTTCCCAGCTGATTTCATCAGTGAGGCAGTTGACCAAACTAGAGGATGGTTCTATTCTCTACTTGCAATCTCCACATTAATCTTTGATAAATCCTCATTTAAGAACTGTATTGTTCTTGGCCATGTGCAGGATGAGAATGGGCAGAAGATGTCAAAGTCTAAGGGGAATGCGGTGGATCCTTTTGAAGCTTTAGAAAAACATGGTGCAGATGCAATCCGTTGGTATTTCTATACGAATTCTGCCCTATGGTTGCCAAATCGTTTCCACGATAGGGCAGTTACCGAAGGACAGCGTAAATTCATGGGTACCCTATGGAATACCTATGCATTCTATGTATTGTATGCTAATATTGATGAATTTGATGCTACGAAGTATTCCTTAGATTATGATAAATTGCCAGTTATGGATCAGTGGCTATTATCCAGATTGAATACGCTAATCAAGACCGTGGATAATTATCTAGAGAACTATAGAATCACGGATGGTGCCAAGATGCTGGCTGACTTTGTAGATGAACTAAGTAATTGGTATGTAAGACGAAGCAGAGAGCGTTTCTGGGCTAAGGGGATGGAGCAAGATAAAATCAATGCATACATGACTCTATACACTGCCCTTGTTAATGTAGCAAAGGTAGCGGCGCCTTTTGTTCCCTTTATATCGGAGCAGATTTACCAGAATCTTGTTGTTAATCTAGATAAGACAGCTCCTAAGAGTGTACATCTATGCCTCTATCCTTCCTATGAAGAAGCGCATATTAATACCGAGCTTGAGAAACATATGGAAGAGGTTCTTGCAGTAGTTGTATTAGGTCGTGCATGTAGAAACACATCAAATATCAAGAATCGTCAGCCAATTGGTAAGATGTATGTGAAAGCAAAAGAGAAACTTTCTAATTTCTTTAAGGATATAATTGCAGATGAGTTAAATGTAAAAGAGGTTGAATTCACGGATGATGTTAGGGATTTCACATCCTATAGCTTTAAACCACAGTTAAAGACCTTGGGGCCTAAGTTCGGTAAGCAGATCGGTGCGATCCGCAAGATACTATCCGAATTAAATGGTAATGAAGCAATGGATGAAATCAATGCAACTGGTGAATTAAAGATCACTTTAGAAGGTGCAGAAACCACAATAGCTAAGGATGATCTCTTAATTGAAACGGCACAGATGGAAGGCTTCGTGTCCAACTCTGACCATGGAATTACGGTGGTTCTTGATACAAACCTTACGGAAGAACTTATTGAGGAAGGTTTCGTAAGAGAAATTATTAGCAAAATCCAGACCATGCGTAAGGATGCTGATTTCGAAGTAATGGATTATATCCGAGTAACACAAAGTGGTAATGATAAGATTAAAGGCATCATGGAGCGTAATGCAGAAGTGATCAAGGCAGAAGTACTAGCGAAAGAATTAAACTATGGCAATGCCCAAGGCATTATAAAAGAATGGAATTTAAATGGGGAAAATGTTGTCTTAGGTGTAGAAAGAGTGTAAAGTAAAATTTAAAATAAATTAAAGGCTGCTATCGAATAGGCAAAACAAGATAGTAGCCTTTTTTCTTGTTTTTCAATCTGTATGGCCCTAGAATTTTAAGTTAAACTAGGCAGGATTATCCTTTACAAGCATCATATGATATAATATAATTAGGGTAATAAATAGGAGTTAAGATCTATATTTATGTAAGGATATGATGTTTGATACTTTAAAATTTGATTATGAAATATAGTAAAGGTATTATAAAATTCACCATAGATCAGTGTAATGCAGAGAAAGGATGGGGTTTTATGAAATTAGTATATGTCATAGTACGTAATAATGATAGCAGTCAAGTAATAGAAACATTAAATAGAAAAGGTTTTTATGTTACCAAAATGGCATCCACTGGTGGTTTTCTAAGAGAGGGTAACACCACATTACTGATTGGTACAGATGAGGATAAGCTTGACGAAGTAATTGATATTGTGAAAAAGGAATGTGGCCCAAGGCAGCAGATCCTAATGAACAATATGAGTCCTGGTGATTATTCAGCAATGAATTCCGTAGTAAATGTTGGTGGAGCAACAATATTTGTAATGGACGTAGAGCGATTTGAAAAGTTTTAATATTAGTAAAAGTCCCTAGCTCTAAGCCATAGGCGTAGGGCGTTCGTGGATTAGTCAAAGTGTAGCATTTGGAAGTATGTATATGGTATGTAAATAGCAGAGCCTTCTTGTTACAGATTATAGCAAGGGGCTCTGTTTTTTAATTATTAGGGATATAAATTATTTTGTTATAAATACTTACTAAGAATTCTTAAACAAAAAATATGCAGTGAATTGTTTGTGAAATCACGGAATTTACTTTATTTTTCAGTGGGAATATGGTATAAAGGGATAAGCAGTTTATTAAAAGAGGCATTTGACAAAGGACGATGTCAATGCAGAAGAGGAAGGGTTAACTTAGATGAAGACAAAGATATTATTGTTACTTATGAGCTTAAGTGTATTGATGCTTGCTGGGGGATGCAGTAAGAAAGAGGGTACCGTAGAAAATGATACAACAGGGAATACACAGAATGTAGATGACACTGAAGATAAGGCAGATGAAAATGAAACGGATAATGAAGTAAGTTCTGAAATAATTACAGTAACAAAGGAAGCGTATGAAGTAAGTGATTATATTTCTTTAGGAGAATATAAAGGAATTGAATATACGATTAAAAAGCTAGAAGTAACGGAAGCAGATGTAGAAGAAACAGTAGAAGAAATATTAAAACGGGGCGCTACTGAGCAAGAAGTTGCCGATAGAGACCAAGTTCAAAATGGCGATATTGTTAATATTGATTTTGAGGGATTAAAGGATGGCGTAGCTTTTGATGGTGGAACTGCACAAGATTATGATCTTATAATAGGTTCCGGTTCTTTTATTCCAGGATTTGAAGAGGGCTTAATAGGTACAACTGTTGGAGAACAAGTGGACGTGAATCTATCCTTCCCTGAGGATTATCATCAGCCAGATCTTGCTGGTCAGCCTGTAGTATTTAAGGTAACAGTAAACTCCATTAAGGAATTAGTGTATCCAGAATTAACAGAGGAGTATGTGAAAGAGATTTCGGAATTTGATACCATAGATGCTTTTAAGGAAGATATTCGTGTAAGTCTTCAGGAAATGAATGAAGCAACGATGGAAAGTGAGAAGTTTGATAATGTATTCAATAAGGTATTGGATAATTCTGAAGTGAAATCTTATCCTCAGAATCTTCTTGATTATTATAGTGCAGTAGTGAAGAATAGGATTATTCAGAATGCAGCTTATTTTGGCATGGATTTTGCTACTTTTCTTTCATCCACAGGCTTATCAGAAGAAGATTTCGATGCTGAGATGTTAAAATCTGCAGAAATTATGGCAAAGCAAGAGTTGGTATTAAATGCAATTGTTAAGGCTGAGAACTTAGAACTTTCTGATGAGGAATATGAGGAAGGTGTTGAAAATATATCAAAAGACTTTGGATACTCAAGTAAGGAAGAGTTTTTGGCAAATGCGGTAGAAGACGAAATTAGAGAAACTTTATTATGGCAGAAAGCAGTGGATCTTATTTTAAATGCAGCAGTAGAGCTATAATCTTGTAGGGGTGTTAAAGGATTCATCCTTGACAAGAAAATTTCGGAATGCTATACTACGGAAGATATCTGTTTCATAAATATATAAAGTTTGAATTATACTTTGTTCATTAAAAGAATTTAAAATATGATGAATCAGCTCTTGGTCAAATGGCTAAGAGCTTTTTTATGGATAGATTATGGAATATTTTGTACATGCCCTAAGCAGATGTCTTGCTACATAGTAAGTCTATCAGCCGGGAATGATATGAGTTAAGAGAGATCGTAAGAAAGGAAGTTAATATGAAAGTAACAAAATTTGAAGAATTAGAATTAAATCCATCCATTCTTCGTGCTGTTGAGGATATGGGTTTTGAAGAAATGTCTCCGATACAGGCAAAAGCAATTCCGGTTATTTTAGAAGGAAAGGATGTTATAGGTCAAGCGCAGACAGGAACAGGCAAGACCGCAGCTTTTGGTATTCCACTTTTGCAAAAGGTGGATCCAAAGATTAAATCCTTACAGGGCTTAGTATTATGCCCTACCAGAGAATTGGCAATTCAAGTAGCAGAGGAATTTCGAAAATTAGGAAAATATATGCATGGGATTAAAGTACTGCCTGTATATGGAGGACAAGAAATCTCCAAGCAGATACGTTCCTTGAAAAGTGGTGTTCAAATCATAATTGGAACGCCAGGTCGTGTCATGGATCATATGAGAAGAAAGACAGTGAAATTTGATAATATACGCATGGCAATCTTAGATGAAGCAGATGAAATGCTAAATATGGGCTTTCGTGAGGATATTGAAACTATCCTGAGCCAAGTACCGGAAGAAAGACAGACTATTATGTTTTCTGCTACTATGGCAAAACCAATATTAGAGATTGCAAGAACCTATCAGAAAAATCACGAGATTATTAAGGTTGTTAAGAAGGAGCTTACCGTACCTAAAATTGAACAGTATTATTACGAAGTAAGTCCTCGAAATAAAGATGAAGTATTATCTAGATTACTGGATATGTATAATCCGAAGTTATCTCTTGTTTTCTGTAATACCAAAAGAAAGGTTGATGAATTAACAGCGACATTGCAGGGGAGAGGATATTTTGCAGAAGGTCTTCATGGAGATCTTAAGCAACAGCAAAGGGACCGTGTTATGCATAGTTTCCGTAATGGTAAAACAGATATTCTTGTAGCTACAGATGTGGCTGCTAGAGGGATTGATGTTGATGATGTAGAGGCGGTATTCAACTATGATGTGCCACAGGATGATGAATACTACGTACATCGTATTGGACGTACGGGCCGTGCAGGACGTGAAGGGCGTGCTTTTACCCTTGTGGTTGGTAGAGAAGTATTCAAATTAAGGGATATTCAGAGATACTGTAAGACAAAGATTAAGTTACAACCAATTCCGTCGATTAATGATGTTACAGCTGTTAAGGCTGAAAAGATATTGGAAAAAGTTAAAAATATTATAGAGACAGAGGATCATATCAAAATGATAGACTTAGTTGAGGATAAAATTAATGATTATGGTTTTACAGCCTTGGATATGGCATCTGCATTTCTAAAAATGGTTATGGGAGATGAGAATGGCAAGGAAGAAAGAGATTATGAAGATTTTGGAGATACCGGTGCTGAAGTTGGAATGGTAAGATTATTTATTAATCTTGGTAGAAAACAGAATGTACGTCCTGGGGATATCCTTGGAGCAATTGCCGGTGAAACAGGAATGCCCGGTAAACTCATAGGTACTATCGATATGTATGATAAATATACTTTTGTTGAAGTTCCAAGGGAATATGCTTCTGAAGTAATTCAAGTAATGAAGACAGCAAAAATTAAAGGAAAAACGATTAATATCGAACCTGCCAATAGAAAATAAAGCTGATTAATAATATAACTGCCCTCAGGTTTGGTGAAAACCCGTGGCAGTTATTTTATTATCTGCAACTGCTGTTTTTTATTGCTATACTGTTTTCATAACAGTTTTAGGCATAGCACGCATTATATATTCAGCATCATTAATCTTGACATTACATATTAAATCAAGTATAATATGATAATAATTACTGTTATTGAATGGAGTGAATTTAATGGCGACGCTTAAATACAGCCGACAAAGGGAGGCAATAAAAGAATATTTAGCTAAAACCAAAGAGCACCCTACGGCAGACACCGTTTATATGCATATTCGTGAGCAATATCCGAATATAAGCTTGGGAACGGTCTATCGTAATTTGAATTTATTAGTTTCACAAGGGGAAATTATTAAGATAAATTGCAATGATAGTAGTGATCGCTTTGATGGTAATCCAGAGCCTCATTATCACTTTATATGTAATGAATGTAATAGGGTAATGGATCTGGAGATGGAGTCTATAGATCATATTAATAAAATTGCAGGTGCAGGATTTGAAGGTAAAATTGAAGGGAATGTGACATTTTTCCATGGTTTATGCCCGGATTGTAATAAAGGTGATCATTAATTTACCTAACCCTTTAATAAAATGGTAAACAACTAAATATATAAGTAAAATTTTATAAGAAGAAATATAAAGCCGATCATATTAATTTTGATCGGCTTTTATTTATCCGATAATAATTTTTAATAAACAATCGCAGTACAAATTAATAATTTAGGAAAAATCTTTTAAAAAGGTGTTGACATTATTTATGAAATAAGATATATTATTAATAACAATAACAATTACTGATATTGTTATTTTAAATAACTATAATACATAAAGGAGATTTTGAATTATGAAAAAGTTTGTATGTCAGGTATGTGGATATGTTCACGAAGGAGAGAATGCACCAGATATTTGTCCAATCTGTAAAGCAGCAAAAGATAAATTTACTGAGCAATCTGGAGATAGAGTATGGGCTGATGAGCACGTTGTAGGTGTTGCGAAAGGTGCTAGCGAAGATATCATCAGCGATTTAAGAGATAATTTCATGGGAGAATGTACTGAAGTTGGTATGTACCTAGCGATGGCTAGAGTAGCACACAGAGAAGGTTATCCTGAAATTGGTTTGTATTATGAGAAGGCAGCATGGGAAGAGGCTGAACATGCTGCTAAGTTCGCAGAGCTTCTTGGAGAAGTGGTTACCGACAGTACAAAGAAGAACTTACAGATGAGAGTTGATGCAGAAAACGGTGCTTGCATGGGTAAAAAAGATCTTGCATTGCGTGCGAAGGCAGCTGACTTAGATGCAATTCATGATACAGTACATGAGATGGCTAAGGATGAAGCTAGACATGGAAGAGCTTTTGAAGGCCTTTTAAATAGATATTTTAACTAAAGCTACTTTTCTTAAATTTAATTGGAGAATTATTCCAATAAAATCTATAATGAATTTAAATAGTTAATATTAAATTGCTTATATCGTAAAGGTATATAATCCCCCAATTATATACCCAACCTTTATATATTGTTCCCAACACACAGAAATACGCCCTCCTCCCACCGGGCGTATTTCACTGCATAATTATGTAGTTGTAACAGGAGAAAACCTTGATCTGACTAATGTATACTTAAATACAATGGTTTGATCAAGGCTTTTTCTTTCTATTTTGTTATAAATAAACCCCTATAAGTAACTAAATCTCATCTGCGCTATGCTTTTCTGTAAAGATGAGGGTTTAAATTTTATTTACAACTCTTTTAACATAAGTTGTATGTAATATTTCGTGTGCCTTTTTACTTCCTGGTTTTTCGAGATATTCCTTGTAAAGTTGCTTAACTGAAGGATTATCATGGGATTTTCTTAGAGGCATATTTGCATCTATTGTGTAGAGTGCTTTTGCCCTAAGTGCTTTAATATCCGTAAAATTTCTCACACTAGCAGGTTGCTTTGGTTGTCCTCCACCATTCACGCATCCGCCAGGACATCCCATGATCTCTATGAAGTGATAGTTCTTTTCGCCTGATTTTACCTGCTCGAGTAGTTCTTTTGCATTTGCAAGACCGGAAGCAACTGCCACATTGATATCCATACCTGCAACATGATAGGTCGCTTCTTTGATTCCTTTGGTGCCTCGAACATCTGTAAATTCAAGATTCGGTAATTCTTTACCAGTTAAAGTTTCAACCGCAGTTCTAAGTGCGGCTTCCATTACACCACCAGTAGCTCCAAAGATAACTCCTGCACCAGTCGATCTACCAAGTGGATCATCGAATTCCTCATCAGGTAGAGATAAGAAGTCAAGTCCAATACGGTCAATCATTCTTGCAAGTTCACGAGTGGTGATAGAGATATCAACATCTGGAACGCCTGCGGCGCTTTGATCTTCTCTTCCGATTTCGTATTTCTTAGCAGTACAAGGCATAACACTTACCATTACAATCTTCTCTGGATCAAGATTCATTTTCTCTGCATAATATGTTTTAGTAATTGCACCAAACATTTGCTGTGGTGATTTACAGCTAGATAAGTGATCTAACATATCTGGATAGTAGTGCTCACAATATTTTATCCATCCTGGTGAGCAGGAGGTGATAAGAGGAAGCACTCCATTGTTATTAACCCTGTCTAAGAATTCATTAGCTTCTTCCATAATGGTTAGATCTGCTGCAAAATCAGTATCAAAAACCTTGTCGAATCCTAAGCGACGAAGAGCAGCAACCATTTTTCCTTGCACATTTGTTCCAATTGGTAATCCGAATTCTTCCCCTAGTGCAGCACGAACAGCAGGTGCTGTTTGCACAATAACATATTTGTCAGGATCTGCTATAGCATCAAATACCTCTTTGGTATTATCAACCTCTGCGATTGCACCTGTAGGACATACAGCAATACATTGACCACAGGATACGCAGCTGGTTTCACCTAAAGGTAGATCAAAGGCGCATGAAATATTGGTTTCAAAGCCTCTTTCATTTGCACCAATAACACCAACACTCTGTGTTACTTCACATACAGCGGAGCATCGTCTACAAAGGATGCATTTATTATTATCTCGATACATATGAGGGGCAGAATCATCGATCTCATAACTATTACGTGCGCCATCATATTTTAACTCATCTTCTACATTAAGGTCGTTACATAGTTTTTGAAGTTCGCATTTACCGCTGCGAACACATGACAGACATTTTCTGTCATGGTCTGATAGAATAAGCTCCAGGGTATTCCTTCTGGAAGCCAGTACCTTCGGGGTATTTGTCCAAACCTCCATGCCATCATTTACCGGATAAACGCAGGAAGCGACAAGACTTCTAGCGCCTTTTACTTCTACTACGCACATACGACATGCACCGATTTCATTGATCTCTTTTAAAAAGCAAAGGGTTGGAATATCAATATGGGCTAGTTTTGCAGCCTCTAATATCGTGGATCCCTTAGGTACTTCAACTGGGATACCATTTATTTTTATATTAACTGTTTCCATTACAACCTCCATCTGCATACTTTACTTACTGCACTTTATTTCTTAGAGATGGCGCCAAATTTACATTTTTCCATACAAGCGCCACACTTGAGACATTTATCCTGGTCAATAACATGAACTTCTTTCACTTTACCAATGATTGCGTTACTTGGGCAAACTCTAGCACATAAGGTACATCCCTTACATTTATCCGCATCGATATGATAGGAAAGAAGAGATTTACATACACCAGCCGGACATTTTTTATCAACTACGTGTGCGGTATATTCATCTCTAAAGTATTTTAAGGTAGATAGAACTGGATTAGGTGCTGTCTGACCAAGTCCGCAGAGGGCATTTTCCTTGATATAATAGCAGAGTTCCTCCATTTTTTCGATGTCCTCTAAGGTTGAGTTTCCTTCTGTTATATTGTCTAACATTTCATAAAGACGCTTGGTTCCGATACGGCATGGCGTACATTTACCGCAGGATTCCTCAACCGTAAAATCAAGGAAGAACTTAGCGATGTCTACCATACAATTGTCTTCATCCATGACGATGAGTCCACCGGATCCCATCATAGAGCCAACTTCAATCAAGTTATCATAGTCGATTGGAACATCAAGATGTTCGGGTGGTATACACCCTCCTGAAGGTCCTCCTGTTTGGGCTGCTTTAAAGCGCTTTCCGTTTGGAATACCGCCACCGATTTCATCAATTACTTCACGAAGGGTAGTACCCATCGGAATTTCGACAAGTCCTGTGTTATGTATGTTTCCACCTAGGGCGAATACTTTCGTTCCTTTTGACTTTTCGGTACCCATAGATGCAAACCATTCTGGTCCATGTAGTATAATCTGTGGAATATTTGCATAGGTTTCAACGTTATTAAGAAGCGTTGGCTTATCGAACAATCCTCTTTCTGCAGGGAATGGAGGACGGGGACGAGGCTCACCACGATTACCTTCGATTGAAGTCATAAGGGCAGTCTCTTCACCACAGACAAAAGCTCCGGCACCCAATCTTAAATCAATATCAAAGTCAAATCCTGAATTAAAAATATTCTTACCTAATAAACCATATTCTCTAGCTTGCGCTATAGCAATATTTAAACGCTCAACAGCGATTGGATATTCTGCACGAACGTATATATATCCCTGGGAAGCACCGACGGCATATCCAGCAATTGCCATAGCCTCTAATACTACATGAGGGTCACCCTCTAATACGGAACGATCCATAAATGCTCCTGGATCTCCCTCGTCTGCGTTACAACATATAAATTTTTGATCAGCATCGTATCCTTTAGCAAACTTCCATTTGAGTCCTGTAGGGAAGCCGCCGCCTCCTCGTCCTCTTAAGCCACTGTCAAGGATGGTTTGGATTACTTGATCAGGGGTATATTCTGTCAATACTCTACCTAAGGCTTCGTAACCGTCAGTTGCTATATATTCATCAATACTCTCTGGATTGATAACACCACAGTTGCGTAGTGCTATTCTATGTTGCTTCCTATAGAAGTCTGTATCATTGAGAGACTTGACACCATCTTCAGTAAGGGTTTCTTTGTAGACAAGACGGCTTACAATACGGCCCTTAAGCAAATGTTCAGATACAATTTCCGGTATATCTTCTTCCTGTACAAGGGAATAGAAGGTAGCTTCCGGGTAGATAATTATGATTGGTCCTAAAGCACAAAGACCGTGACAACCTGTTTGTACAACGGATACTTCGTCCTGAAGACCGTTTTTCTCGATTTCTGATTTTAAAGCTTCAATGATTCTGGGGCTTCCCGAGGAAGTACATCCGGTACCACCGCAGACTAAAACATGTGAACGATACATTTTATGTCCTCCTTCGGATTAGCCGTTTACTTCGGCAATTGTATATTCTTTAACTATCTGGCCTCTTACCAGATGCTGGTCAACTACTTCTAGTGCTTTTTCTGGGGTCATTTTTACATAAGTTACTTTATCCTTACCTGGCTCTAAGATCTCAACAATCGGTTCATATTGACATAAGCCAATGCATCCGGTTTGTGTCACAGCAATATTGGACAGACCTTTTGACTGAACGGCGTCGGATAGAGTGGTGAGGATCGGTCTTGCTCCGCTGGCTATTCCGCAAGTTGCCATACCAACAACGACACGAATCTGATCTGAGTTTTCATTACGAAGACCAATTTGGCTCTGCATTCTTTCACGGATTGCTCTTAACTCTTCTAGAGATTTCATAAGTTTACCTCCTACGAATTAATAAAAACTTTAAGTTGGGTGGGATTAAAATCGATAATCACCATCCACTTCCCTTTGATTTTCCTCCAAATACTCTTTTATATAATTGGACACTTCCGGAAGGTCCAATGGAATATCGCCGAGTATTTCACGAAATTCTCTCGTATCAAGATGAAACTTACGTCCATCAAATTCGTAAGTATAGAGGAAATCAATATGTTTATTTGAAATAATTAAGGTATGAATAGTACTGTTAATATCACCTAAAGGCATACGATCGATATGGGATAATCCAAATGTAGCTGTTACTGTAGTTCCTATATCGGTTTTGGATGCAATGGAAAAACTTCCTCCGGTATTTAATGCGGCCTGTTTATAGAAGGGAATTCCAAGCCCTACATCTCTGGTAGTTCTTGTAGTATAGAAAGGGTCCTGGGCATGTGATATTTGATCTTCTGTCATACCGCATCCATTATCAGAAATAATTATAGAAAGTATATCTGCATCACTATGTATGCTAATTGCTATTTCAATCTGAGTTGCATTCGCCCTGATTGAATTATTTGCAATATCTAATACGTTTAAAGATAGTTCTGGTAGCATATTATTCGTACTTAGCTAGAACGCCCTCTAAATCATCAACGGTTAATTTACCATAAACGTCCTCATTAATGGTGATAACGGGGGCAAGTCCGCAAGCTCCAATACAACGACAGGATTCGATAGAAAATTTACCATCCGGTGTACATTCACCATCAGCGATACCGAGCAATTCCTGAAGTTTATTAAAGATATCTCCAGAACCTTTAACATAACAAGCAGTGCCCATGCAAACAGATACTTTGTATTTGCCTTTGGGGCTTAATGAGAATTGAGAATAAAATGTTACGATGCCATAAATTTTTTCTAATGGTACTTTCAATTCATTGGAAATTATAGTTTGTACTTCAATAGGAAGATACCCGTAAATTTCCTGTGCTTTTTGCAGAATTGGCATGAGCGAACCTTTTTCATCACGGTGCTCATCAATTACTTTCAAAAGTGCGGATTCTTGCTCTTTTGTTCCTGCAAAAGGGACTTTCTTTTTCTGCGAATCCATTGTCAAACCTCCTTAATATTGTTACAAATCTTGGCATAAAAATTGGCAAACAAGCTATTCACTTGGTTATCACCTGCAAAGAACTGGTGAAACATATTGCACAAACACTGACATTATAGCATAAGTTTGTTAAAAAATCTACAAAAAATATATATAACTTGAAAGTGATATGTGCAAATTATATATTAATATTGCATAAGTTTGAATAGAAATATAACAAGCTTATATTAATGACGAAGTTTATAAACTGTAAAATATTACAAATTTTTTTTACTGGAGGAGGAATCCAATTGAGTTTGAAATATTGAAATATTTGGCAGAACATATTATAATTGAAGTATTCTAAAATATTGACGGATCTAAAATAATTACTATTTAATAATGTGACTAAGAAACATAAATAAAATGTTAATTTTAT
>JAAYSQ010000068.1 GCA_012523925.1 Clostridiales bacterium | reverse complement strand
GCAAAGAAAGTTACTTCTGACAGGAAGAAGAGGAGAAATGGGGATGGATATGAGGGAAATAAAGAAACGGCTATCATCCATGCGATATATAAAGTTACTAATTGGATTTATGATTATCTTACTGTCCTTTCTTTTTACAGCGAAGGAGGTTGAGGCCAGTACCATAAGTTCTGACCATATAGAATTTTCAGAAATACAGGAAGTGATCGATGATATTATATCCCATGGAAATAAATTTAATTTTAGAGACTATGTTGATCAGTTAATAAATGGAGAAGTGGACTTTTCCTTGACTGATATTGGTCTTGCCTTAATACGCTCTGTAAAAGGGGAGATTAAAGCAAATATCAGTACCTTTGCAAGGCTTATCTCGATTGCACTTATTGCCGCATTATTTACGAACGTATCCATGGCTTTTAAAAATAATCAGGTGTCGGAGACAGGATACTATGTTACCTACCTAATACTGTTTGGATTGCTAGTAAGTACCTTTGTTACTGCATCCCAGATAGCTTCTACAGCCATTGAATCGATTCTTTCGTTTATGAAAGTTCTTGCACCAGCCTATTTTCTAGCGGTTGGTTTTAGTACTGGGAGTGCGACCTCGCTTATTTATTATGAAGCAGCACTTATGCTTATTACGATTGCTGACCTAATCCTCATTAAAGTAGTCATTCCTTTAATTAACTTTTACCTTATCGTAACGCTTGCCAATAATTTATCTAAGGAAGACATGCTCTCTAAGCTTGCAGGGCTATTTGGAAGCGCCGTTAACTGGCTTTTGAAAAGTCTTCTTGCTGTTGTAGTAGGATTTGGAGCAATACAAGGTCTAATTGTACCAGTTGCAGATAGGGTGAAACGTTCGGCTTTTTTAAAGGCATCCACAGCAATACCTGGGGTAGGAAATGCAATCGGAGGGGTTGCGGAGACGGTACTTGGAGCGGGAATATTACTTAAAAATGCTATTGGTGTTACCGGATTGATTGTAATCCTCACCATTTGTGCAGTGCCTTTTCTAAAATTATTAATGATTACTGTGGTATATAAAGCTGGTAGTGCAGTACTGCAGCCTATTTCTGATAAACGTATTGTGGAATGTATTAGTGTATCGGCAAAGTCATCTGCTATGCTATTGCAAAGCGTTTTCGTAGGTGCGGTACTATTTCTGTTGACGATTACCATTGTTGCAGTAACAACAATGGGTACAATGTGAAGGAGAGGGCGCTTTGAGGTTGGAGGAGCTACATATAGGTACAGATAGATGTTAGGTTGCAATGGATAGAAAGGTTGGGTGTTAATATGGACAAGGTATACGAATGGATTCGGAATATTGTAGTCTACATGATTTTAAATACCATCATTATGAATCTTCTAGCAAACAGTAGTTACAAGAAATACATTAAGATTATTTCCGGTATGATCCTTGTTCTCATAGTTATCGCTCCACTAATGAACATAATGGAATTAAATGATACTATAGACTTTTATTTGGCCTCCAATAATCTTGCTGTTGAAACTTCAGAATTCGAATTTCGCCTTAAGTTGATTGAAGAGGCGCAGATAAATGAGTTCTTTGGAGAATATAAAGTGAAACTAGAGGAAAGTGCAAAGGATATATTGGCGGAAGAAGGTTTATATCTAAAGAATTTTGATATTGTTTTTGATCAGAAGGAGCAAAGTAATACTTTTGGCCAGATTATTGGGATGGAAATTGACCTATCTATGGAAGAGCATTTAGATGAGCAAGTAGCCGAGGTGTTCCGTGTTGAAACTATTGAAATTAATAGGATTGCGATTTCTAAAGAGGAAGAAAATGCAGACAAACAGCCACCTTCCCCTTTGGAAATTAAATTAAAAAATAAACTATCTGACTTCTATAATATAGAACCGGATAATATAAATATAAGTATACAGGGAGGTTAAAATGGAATTTAATAAGAACTCCACTGGTCAGGAAAATGACGTTATAGAAAAAAAGAAATTTTCCTTGAAGGAAATTGGTTTGCCGAAATTAGTAATGGTATTTATGCTTGGCATCCTTCTTATTTTGCTATCTTTTCCAAGTTTTTTTACTTCTAAAGAATCGAAGGATAATATACCACCAAATAATAACCAGCAGACAACGAAAAATGATACGAATACGACAAGCTATGATTCGAATACCTATATAACAGAAATGGAAAATAAATTAGAAGGCATCCTTAGAAAGGTGTCCGGCGTTGGTGACGTAGATGTAATGATAACACTCAAAAATTCCAAAGAGCTGGTTCCATTGAAGGATCGTCCGTATACACAGGAAGGCGTAAATGAAGTTGACGGGGAGGGCGGAAGCAGATTAAATAATAGCGTTCGACGGGATGAAAGCACCGTATTAATTACCAATGATAAAGGTAATGAAGAGCCGTACATAATTCAAGAAATTGAACCAGAAGTAGAAGGTGTCTGTATTATCGCAGAAGGTGGAGATGATGCCAGGGTAATAATGGATATTATGCAAGTAGCGGAGGTGCTTTTTAATGTACCTGCCCATAAAGTAAAAGTGATGAAAATGAATAGTGATATAAATTGATCAGGAGGTTAAAGATGAAGGTAAAGAATATTTTTAAAAAGAATCAAATCATAATCACAGCATTAGCGATTATGATTGTGATTGCAGGCTATCTTAGCTTTACCAACGATGATGTTCAAGAGCCGGATGCCTTACAAACAGTAAATCCGGATGAGGAGGATTATGATGTATTCTCTGAATTGGAGGGAATGGATGTCGTAACCGATACAACGAACAATGGAGATACAATTGGAGACATTGCAGATGACATCGTTGATGAAGCAGATGATGTGCTAGATCCCGATAATAATGGGGAAGATACTACGGATGAGAATGATGAAACAGTACCAGTTGAAACCTTAGATGATAGTGCCAATGAATTAGGTGAGCTCTCTGACGATGATATTTTAGCAAACGCAAAGAATGTAGCGGATAATGGCGAATTAGATGATGGAATTCCTGGAGAAGCTGTACTTGTAAGTGCCACGCTTGATTCTGGATATTTTATGTCTTCCAAAATTAGCAGAGAGCAGTCAAGAGCTCAAAATGAAGCAATATTTAAGGCAATTATGGAAAGCCCAGAAGCTACCGAAGCGGCGAAAAATGAAGCTATGAACGCTTTAATTGAATTAACCGGAATAAGGGAAAAAGAAAATGCTACCGAGATGTTACTCGGAGCCAGAGGTTTTGAGGATTCCGTAGTTAGGATTACAGATGGAAAGGTAGAAGTAATCGTTAATGCGCAGAATCTTACTGAGCAGCAGCTTGCTATTATCGAAGGCGTTGTTAAGGATAAAACTGATATTTCTGTAGAGAACATTAGCATAGTTCCTGTTGTAGTAGAAGAATAATTGATGTCTACATAATTGTATTGGGAAAAGGTAATTCTAAAGTGAAGAAGCCCCGGTCAAAATGGCCGGGGTATATTTGATATTTTAGTTTTGTTTGAAGTTAAATAGAATCTGCTATAAATTTGCCTAGTACTTGTATTGCTGCCTTCCAAGGTTTTTGGATAATTGTGTTTACAATTCTACTTTGTATTGGTATAATACTATATAATAAAAAATACCTATATGTGAACTATAATAAGGGTATACTAGGTATATGGAACTTAGGAGGTAGTCATTGTGAATAAAGAACCGGAGATCAGGAACACATATAAGATACATGAAAATGGCAAGGTTGGAGAAGTGCAGATTGCAGATGAAGTTGTAGCAGTCATTGCAGGATTGGCAGCAACCGAAGTAAAAGGAGTGTCTGCAACATCCGGTAATGTTACGAATGAAATTGCAGGTAAACTTGGTAAGAAGAACCTTTCCAAGGGTGTTAAGGTAACTGTAAATGATGATTCAGTATCTGTGGATATGGCTCTTACCTTAGAATATGGATATGGTATCCCTGAAATCGCAAAACAGGTACAGGAAAAAGTGAAATTAGCGATTGAGAATATGACCGGACTACAGGTGCAAAATGTTAATATACGAATTGCCGGCGTAAATATTGTCAAAGAATAGTTGGGAACTGTTGCATAACGTATATTATATTATTAATGAGGGGGGAGGCGCATTCGTTTTAATGCGCCTCCCTTAATCCCGGAAGAAGAGTGTGGGATCCTTTTTGAGAAGAGATGTTTACAACAGTTCCTTTATGTGTATAAATATAGTTAGACACAAAAGTTTAATAGGAGGTTTTCGAACCGTGACAAGAAGAGAGATAAGAGAACACATATTTCTTATGCTATTTCGTAGAGACTTCTACAATAGCGATGAATTAAATGAACAAATAAAATTGTATATAGAAGAGCTGGAGGCGTCTTCTTTGGATGAGAACTCCTATCTAACAGAGCGATTGCAAGCAATAGTTGATAGATTAGACGAGATAGATTCTATATTATCAAAGGCTTCCAGTGGCTGGAAGTTGAATCGAATGGGTAAGGTAGACTTAACAATTCTAAGACTTGCTGTATTTGAGATACAATTTGATGAAGAAATGCCGGTAAAAGTAGCAATTAACGAAGCGGTTGAGTTAGCAAAGAAATTCGGTGGTGATGATTCTCCAGCATTTGTTAATGGTGTTCTTGCAAAATTAGCATAACATTATGCATAAATCCAAATCGAATTCGTTGATAGGGATGGTATTAGGCTTTGGTTATTAACAAAGAGAGCTCGGGTTTTTTTCACCAAATGCAAGGAGGAATCGATGGTACAAGCTTATTCTGTCACACAGATAAATCAGTATATTAAAAATTTATTTATAAGAGATAGGGTACTAAACCGCATCTATATTAAAGGTGAGGTATCCAATTGTAAATATCATACCTCTGGGCACATCTATTTCACATTAAAAGATGCTCAGGGGCAATTGGCATGTGTGATGTTTGCGGGTCAAAGAAGAGGCTTAACTTTTCGATTAGAGGAAGGCCAAAGTGTAATTGTTCTTGGCAATATAAGTGTATATGAGAGAGATGGTAAATACCAACTCTATGCTAATGAGATCATGCTTGATGGACTTGGCAAACTCTATGAACGTTATGAGAAACTTAAGAAAGATTTGGAAGAGGAAGGACTCTTTGATCAGAGTCGTAAAAAAGAGATCCCTAAGTTTCCAAAAAGGATTGGTGTTGTTACTGCTGCCACAGGTGCAGCAATACAAGATATTATAAACATTTCCAAGCGAAGGAATCCTTACGTGCAGCTAATCCTGTATCCGGCACAGGTGCAAGGGATAGGTTCTGCTCAGAGTGTTGCTAGAGGTATTAAAGTATTGGATGAACTTGGTGTCGATACTATCATTGTAGGAAGAGGTGGCGGTTCCATAGAGGATCTATGGGCTTTTAATGAGGAAATTGTAGCAAGAGCGATTTATTATTGTAAGACCCCGATTATCTCTGCAGTAGGACATGAAACCGATGTGACTATTGCAGATTTTGTGGCTGATTTAAGGGCTCCGACACCATCAGCTGCAGCAGAATTGGCAGTCAATGATTATATTAATTTTCTTTCCACCGTTCATGAGTATCATCGCATGTTAAGAAAAGCAATGATGCAAAAAGTTACATATAACCGGACAAGGATTGATGAATTTAAACTTCGTATGTATTATGTAAGTCCAATGTACCAGATCAAACAAAAGAGACAGTATCTTATCGAAACGGAACAAAAGCTGCAGCAAAGGATGAACCTAAAACTAAAAGAGAAAAGGCATAAGCTAGAGCTATATATTACAAAAATGGAGGCGCTGTCCCCTCTCTCCAAATTAAGTAAAGGATATGCTTTGGTTACAGGTGAGGAAAACCTCCCGATACAAAGCATCAAGAAAGTGAAAGAGAAGGATCTAATAACCATTTCATTATTGGATGGTGACATCAAGGCAAGAGTGGAAGAATTAAATGAGATTAAAAGAGATAAGCCCGACGGGGATTATTCTTCGCAAATGCAATAGAAGGTGGTGTATGGTATGGTAGATAAGGAAATGAAATTAGAGGAGGCATTTGAGCGACTGGAGCATCTAATGACTAAATTGGAAAACCCGGAAGTTAGCCTAGAGGATTCCTTTGCCTATTATCAAGAGGGCATGAAACTTCTTAAATTATGTAATGATTCAATTGATAAAGTTGAGAAGGAATTGATAATTTTGGGTGAAAACGGAGAAAAAGATGAACTTTGATAATATAAGAAAAAACCGAGTAAATAAAATTGAAGATATAATAAAGGCTTACCTTCCTAAGGAAGAAGGCTATCAAAAAATTATTATGGAAGCGATGAATTATAGCATCCTTGCAGGGGGAAAGCGTCTTCGTCCCATGCTAATGGAGGAGACCTTCCGACTATTTAAAGGGCGAGATAGAGCGCTTGTTGAACCATTTATGGCTGCTATTGAGATGATTCATACCTATAGTTTGGTGCATGACGATTTACCAGCTATGGATAACGATTCCTATAGGAGAGGGCGAAAAACAACTCACGTGGTATATGGGGAAGCTATGGCCATCCTAGCAGGAGACGGCTTGTTAAACTATGCCTTTGAGACGGCAACCAAAGCATTCCAAGCAATTAAAACCCAAACGGATAGCGAGGAAGTAATCCTTTACAAAAGAGTTGCAAAAGCTATTGAAGTACTAGGAGCAAAAGCTGGTATCTATGGAATGATCGGGGGACAGGTTGTAGATATTCAGGAGCATAAGGAACGTTTTGATCGGGACCGTCTAGATTTTATTTACCATCTTAAGACGGCTGCCTTAATCGAGGCCTCAATGATTATTGGGGCAATTCTAGCGGGTGCTAATGAAGATGAGATTGGAATAATAGAGAATATTGCCAGTGATATTGGCCTGGCTTTTCAGATTAAGGATGATATACTGGATGTAACAAGCACACCGGAGATTCTTGGCAAACCGGTGCATAGTGATGAAAAAAACGAGAAAATGACCTATGTTTCGATAATGGATTTAGAAAAAGCAAATATAGAAGTAGAGACGATTTCAAAAAGAGCCTTATCTGCTTATGACACCTTGAATTATGATAATGCATATTTGAGGGAGTTGATTTGCAAATTGATAACAAGAGAAAGCTAGGAATATTTCCTATCAAGCAAGTTAAAGGCATGGGATATGCCAATACTTGCAAGGAATGAGGTGAAATAAACTTGCCGAGATTATTGGATAATATAAATAGAGCAAATGATATTAAAAAAATAAAGGAACAAGATTACGGTAAATTAGCGGAGGAAATCCGTGATTTTTTGATTCAGAATATAAGTAAAACTGGAGGACATCTGGCATCGAATTTGGGAGTTGTTGAACTGACCATGGCCCTCCATCTATTCTTAAATTTACCTAAGGACAAGCTGATATGGGATGTAGGTCATCAGGCTTATACTCATAAGATTTTGACTGGTAGAAAGGAATTATTTCCTTCACTACGTAAATTGGATGGATTAAGTGGTTTCCCAAGTTATAAGGAAAGTATTTGTGATCCCTTTGATACCGGACATAGTTCAACTTCAATCTCAGTAGCACTTGGCCTTGTAAAAGCGAGAGACTTAAGCGGTATAAAACAGAAGATTGTTGCAGTGCTTGGAGACGGTGCCTTAACAGGTGGAATGGCTTTTGAAGCATTGAACAATGCCGGTCGACTTAAATCGAATATGATAATTATATTGAATGATAATAATATGTCGATCTCTGAAAATGTAGGAGGTCTGGCGAATTATCTAGCAAAACTTAGAACCAACGCAAAATATACAGGTTTTAAAGAAAATATGGAAAATGCTTTAACAAAGATGCCAGGCGTTGGAAAAACAATAGTAGATAAGCTTAAACGCTCCAAGGATGCAATTAAATATTTTATGATTCCTAGTATGTACTTCGAGGATATGGGCTTGACTTATATTGGACCGATTGATGGCCATAATATACCACAGATGCTGACTGCCTTGGAAGCAGCATCAAAGGCTAATAAAGCCGTTGTAATTCATGCCCTAACGAAGAAAGGCAAAGGCTATCGGTGGGCGGAAAAGTTCCCAAGCCGCTTTCATGGAGTCGGAACTTTTGATATAGCAAGTGGACATATGAATCGGGATAGTACAAATGTATCCTATACCAAAGTTTTTTCAGATGCACTGATAAGATATGCGGAAACTTATGATAAGGTTGTTGCCATAACCGCAGCCATGCCATATGGTACTGGTTTGTCACAATTTAAAAAACAGTTCCCAGACCGTTTCTTTGATGTAGGGATTGCAGAGCAACATGCAGTTGCATTCGCTGCAGGACTTGCTAGGGGTGGCTATAAGCCGATTGTGGCAATCTATTCAACTTTCCTGCAGAGGGCATATGATCAGATTATTCATGATGTGTGTGTTAATAATCTACACGTTGTATTTGCTATTGATCGAGCTGGTATATCCGGAAATGACGGTAAAACTCATCAGGGTCTATTTGATCTATCTTTCCTATCTCATATTCCAAATCTTGTGGTAATGGCACCTAAGAATCAATATGAATTGGAAGATATGCTCGCCTTTGCGATAACATATCCTGGACCGATTGCTTTACGCTATCCGAAGGGGGATGCCTATAAAGGGCTAAATGATTATCATGCGCCTATAGAGCTTGGTAAGAGTGAACTTATCTATCAGGGTGAGGAAATTGCAATTCTTGCAGTTGGGAGTATGGTTAAGACCAGTGTTGAAGTGGCTGAGCAGCTGGAGCAAAAAGGCCAGAAAGTCACTCTTGTAAATGCAAGATTCGTATCTCCGATTGATGAAGAAATGATTGACCGATTAGCAAATACGCATTCCCTAATCGTAACTTTAGAGGAAAATGTAAGAAACGGTGGTTTCGGTCAGAAAGTATCTGATTTGCTCTGTGATAAACAAAAGAATGTACGACATATTAATATCTCCATGCCAGATGTATATGTAGAGCATGGTGGAGTCGGACAACTGCAGCAAAGATATGGAATTAACGCGGAAAGTATTCTGAAAAGAATAGAGGAAGAGTATTAATCGCCTTAGGTTCCGGTGTTTTAAGTCCTTCTAAAGCTATATATGAATATGAGATAAATATAATTTGTTTGGCGTAGACCGGCCTGCAGCGGTTGTCCATCTTTCGTTTAAGACCCTGCAAAAATGCGAGTTACTCATTGAGCATTTTTGTATGTCTAGGGGCTTAATAAGAAAGATATCGCTGCAAGGTATAGGCAGCCAAATGAATATATTTACTCTCATATTCTATGTACACCTAATTTGGACTTAAAACACCGGAACCTAGGAAGAATTTGATAAGAAAGAGAGCTATCTATTATGAAACAACGATTGGATGTTTTGCTGGTTAATCGAAACTTGGCCGATACTATTGAAAAAGCTAAGGCGATTATTATGTCCGGCAATGTATTTGTGAATGGGCAGAGAGAGGATAAAGCCGGAAGCGCATTTCCAGATGATGTGCAGATAGAAATCAAAGGATCCAATTTAAAGTATGTTAGCAGGGGCGGTTTAAAGCTGGAAAAGGCGATAGAAAGCTATGACATTACTTTAAAGGATAAGATTTGCATGGATGTGGGATCATCTACAGGAGGTTTCACCGACTGTATGCTTCAGAATGGTGCTGCTTTAGTTTATGCCGTTGATGTAGGTACAAATCAGCTGGCATGGAAGCTGCGACAAGATGAACGGGTAGTAACAATGGAAAGAACCAACATCCGTTATTTAACTCCTGACCAAATCGCTGATAGAATTACATTTGCATCCATTGATGTTGCCTTTATATCTTTAACGAAAGTTCTAATTCCGGTTAGAGAGTTGCTTGAAGAGCGAGGAGAAGTTGTATGCCTTATAAAGCCACAATTTGAAGCCGAAAGGGAAAAGGTTGAGAAGAAAGGGGTAGTCAGAGATCCTAAAGTTCACATAGAAGTTATTGAACAGGTGATTCTTCATGCAACTACTATAGGATTTGACTGTTTGGATCTGGATTTTTCGCCGATCAAAGGGCCGGAGGGTAATATTGAATATTTATTATACCTCAGGAAGAATGTTAGCTATGATGTAAACAATGTAATTGTGGCAGGTGTACCGATAGAAGCAACAAAGATTGTTGAGACAGTCGATAAGGCTCATAGGCAATTGTCAGCGGATATGGAAAAGTAAATTTAATATAGTGATTGAAATGAAGATACAAATCATCGTATTTGTATAATTATTCTGATAAATTTAATATTATGCTTAAATACTAGCAAGTAGTCTTGAAATTAATGGAATTCTATGATAAACTTTAACAGTGTGTATAAATGTTGTTGTATGCATTTTATGCGCGCATTTAGGAGTTCAGTATAATATGGAACGATTTTTAATTATTACAAATTTAGAAAAAGATAAGGATCTATCTTTAACGAATAAGATAGCCTCCTATATACGCGAGGCGGGTAAACAGGCAATTCTAACTCAATCAACTTCGTCCCATAAAGGTTCAGAACATTCTTTTAAACCGGAGGAGATTGAATGTGCAATCGTATTAGGTGGAGACGGCACATTGATTCAGGTGGCGAGTGATCTGGTTGCCTATGGCATACCAATACTAGGAGTTAATCTAGGAACGGTCGGTTTTCTGGCGGAAATTGAAGAACACCATATTGAGGAAGCTTTGGATTGCCTATTTCGAGATGAATATTGGGTGGAAAATCGTTTGATGATTCGTGGTGAGGTTGAGAGTCATAATAATTTATTAGCTACCTCTATAAATACAGGAAATGCCCTGAATGATATTGTGATTACTAGAAAAGGATTCTCAAGAATTATCAGCCTTGGGATTTATGTAAATGATCAGTTGGTTGATAATTTTCGTGGAGATGGTGTTATCATTTCAACACCTACTGGTTCCACTGCCTATAATTTATCTGCAGGAGGACCGATTGTAATATCACAGGCAAATGTTATGGTTATTACCCCAATATGTCCGCATTCTCTTAGCCCAAGAAGTCTTGTAGTCTCTGCGGATGATACGATAAAAGTGGTAGTTGGGAAAAGTAAGAAAACGCAGGAAGCCGAAGCGATTGCTTCCTTTGACGGTAATAGCGAGATCGATTTAGGAACTAATGATGCCATTTATATAAAGAAAGCCCAATATGATACAAAATTAATCAAATTACATCGTACCAGTATATACGAAATTCTTCAATCTAAATTAAGCAATAATGAGATTTAAATTTATATATTATATAAAGAAAGGCACTGGTGTGAAAAATGAAAATTAGCAGGCATGCTAAGATTTATGAGCTAATTAATAAGTATGATATTGAGACCCAGGAAGAGTTGGCAGAACGACTAATGCAGGATGGATATAATGTGACACAGGCTACCGTTTCCAGAGATATCAGAGAACTCAAACTAACCAAGGTTTCTTTGGATGATGGAAGGCAAAAATATGTTGTTCTTCATCAGACAGAGCCTGGTTTAAATGAAAAGTATGCTCGAGTGTTACGAGATGGTTTTGTATCCATGGATATGGCTCAGAATATCTTAGTAATCAAAACAATTTCAGGAATGGCAATGGCAGTTGCAGCCGCATTGGACGCACTTAAGCTCAGTGGTATTGTCGGAAGTATTGCGGGAGACGATACAATTATGTGTGCAATTCGTACAAAGGAAGAAACGATATCCGTTATGGAGAAGATAAGCAAAGTTATTAATAATATAGAATAAAGGCCAATCTATTTACATAGGGAAGGTCTAGGAAGTTAATTGAATTCATTGGTTTTTTTTGACTTGCTGAATGGAATAAACAATGCTAAAATAGCATAGGCAAGTCAAATGTTTTTTTAGCATAATAACATAAAACTGGTGAGTAAAGCCAGTTTCTTTTTGATGTAGTGTTTTAAAAATTAGATCTCAAGTGAATTTTTAATCGTAAAATATATTTTTTATAGTTCATTTGAATAAGAAGGAATTGTATAGATAAGGAGAATAAGATGGCAGGACATTCCAAATTTGCAAATATTAAGCATAAGAAAGCAAAAAATGACGCTGCGAAAGGTAGGATCTTTACAAAAATCGGCCGCGAAATTGCAGTTGCAGTTAAGGCAGGCGGACCGGATCCAGATAACAATAGTACACTTAAGGATGTTATTGCGAAAGCAAAAGCCAATAATATGCCGAATGATACGATTGAACGCAGCATCAAAAGAGCGGCTGGCGATGCGAATGCAGTAGATTATGAGGCAGTTACCTATGAAGGTTATGGACCAAACGGCATTGCAATTATTGTAGATGCGCTTACCGATAATAAGAATAGGACAGCTGCTAATGTTCGTAATGCATTTACAAAAGGAAATGGTAATGTAGGTACACAAGGATGTGTGTCCTTCCAATTTGATAGAAAGGGCCAGATAATAGTTGGCAAGGAAGATTATGAAGGAAGTGCTGACGATTTGATGTTGCTCGCACTAGATGCTGGAGCCGAGGATTTTATAGAAGAGGATGATAGTTATGAAATTCTAACGGATCCAGATAGCTTTAGTAAAGTAAGAGAAGATCTTGAGAATGCGGGTATTTCAATGGCTCAGGCAGAAGTAACCATGATACCTCAAACTTGGGTTGAGCTATCTGATGAACAAGAAATTAAAAGCATGCAGAAAATCCTTGACCTTCTCGATGAAGATGATGATGTACAGGAAGTATATCATAACTGGGAAATGCCAGATGAGGAAGAATAATCGAGTAAAATCAAGGCTAGTTAATGTATAGAAATGTGCGGTTTAGCTAAGTTAACTCATGTTCAAGGTTCCCAAGAGGGAAATGTTTTACGATAGTAACAATTGTATAATGCCTTCAAGAGGGATATCTTCAACTTGAAGATATCCCTCTTGAAATTAGGTGTCCTATAAATATATTAGGATGCCTTTTTCATTATAAACTCCATGATATCATTGTTGCTAGCCGTATCTAGGAATGATATAATATAGATGATAAGTAGATTAGGCAGTATCTTACTTATGATAATACACAGATTAATCAATTTATTATCTGCGTATTTATATCTTACTCATGATATACTAATAGTACGGAGGTGGTTTTTATGTTTAGAAAAGGAAGTAAATCGAACAAGTCATCATCAAAGTCATTAACCAAGAAAATGAATTCTATTTCCTATGATGAACATTTTACACGAGCAACAGATTCTATTGACCTTATGAAAAGCACCAGACTAGCAGATATCGGAGACGGTATAACACCTAGAAAAGAAAGTGAATATGAAAGATATACGAAATAATAATAATCACTTCTTCTATCCACCCACCTGGTGGATAGAAGAAGTTTTTGTGTAAAAATACTATCTTATTTAAATAAAAGTGAAAAATTAGCCGACCAAGCACATACCAGCGATTCTTGACATAAGCTATATCTATGCTAGAATTATATTAATAGTAGTGATTTTATGGGGCATCCTGTGTGAAGCAGGAAGTCCCCTTTTAGTTTGAAAGATATTGCAGTACATAATAAATATTTAATCATATACTAAAAAGGGAGAGATGAGCAACATGTTTACAAAAAAAGATTTAATCAAATTAATAATTCCATTGATTATTGAACAAATGCTAGCAGTTACAGTTGGTATGGCTGATAGTATGATGGTGGCCAGAGTTGGAGAAGCTGCAGTATCTGGCGTATCCTTGGTAGATAGCATTAATGTGCTATTAATTGGTTTGTTTAGTGCATTGGCAACCGGTGGAGCTGTTGTTACGTCACAGTTTCTAGGGCGCAAGGATAGTAAAAATGCTTGTAATTCAGCAGAACAGCTGTTAGCATCCTCCTTTGCATTATCACTTGTTGTTATGGGAATTACTCTTATTTTCCGAGGACAAATTTTAAGTCTTCTTTTTGGACATGTGGAAACTGATGTCATGACGAATGCGTTAATCTATATGTTTTGGTCTGCTCTTTCCTTTCCTTTTTTAGCTATATACAATGCATGCGCAGCATTATTTAGATCCATGGGTAATTCCAAAGTATCAATGATTGTTTCATTAATGATGAATTTAATTAATGTCGTAGGTAATGCGATCCTGATATTTGGATATGGCATTGGGGTAGCAGGAGCTGCGATTGCAACCTTAGCATCCAGAGTTTTCGCAGCAATCATTATGTATATACTTTTAAGAAACAAAGAGAATGTTGTTCATTTAAATCCGCTTCTAGCCTTCCGTGTTAACTTTCCAATGATAAAACGGATTCTTCAAATTGGTGTGCCTAATGGTTTGGAAAATAGTGTTTTTCAAGTTGGTAAGATATTAGTGCAGGGAATTATCGCGGGGTTGGGAACGTCCGCAATTACAGCCAATGCTATTGCTGGTAATATCGGAGGTCTTGGTGTACTACCTGGAAATGCAATGAGTTTGGCCTTAATAACCGTTATTGGTCAATGTGTCGGAGCTGCGGATTACGATGGTGTGAAATATTACACACGTAAATTAATGAAAGTAACCTATTTGATTATGATTGGTTTAAATATAGCCTTAATTTTTCTGATACCTTTGATTGTTAAATTGTATAACTTAACCGATCAGACTGCTGAAATCGCACAACAACTTATGACCTACCACGCTTTCCTAGCAATGGTAATATGGCCGACATCTTTTAGTTTGCCAAATGTCTTACGTGCGGCTAACGATGTTAAATTTACAATGTGGGTATCCATGATTTCTATGTGGGTATGGAGAATTGGTTTTAGTGTTATTCTGGTTCATGTATTCCATATTGGAGTTCTGGGTGTGTGGATAGCTATGACGATCGACTGGTTATTCCGTTCTATATGCTTTGTTGTACGCTTCAAGCAGGAAAAGTATAGAACTATGACAACTATATAGTATATGATATTGATAAATAAAAAGATTAGATAGTTAGAATGCTTCCTTTATATCGATATAGATGGCTTTGTTTTAATGCTAGTATGTATATAAAGGAAGTGTTTTTTATTAATTGCGAGCGAAACTCTATCTTGCCAGGATAGTGTTTACGTCAAGAAACTTTACATGGGTATTATTAACTAGGCAGCCAATATGACACAAATCTGCCAAATATTACATATAAAATAAAATTAATTTCACTAAGTAATTGGATAAATTTTGTCGATATAATAAAATGTAGTGTGTTAAAATCGTAAGGCTTCTGGGAGGTATAGCTATATGAAGATAATGAAAACCAAAAGTTTAAAGATAATTATTGGTCTGCTTTTTGCAGTGCTGATATTACATTTAAGTGACAGGAGAGTATTTGCAACGGAAGTTGATCCCGTAGAATATGATTTAATCATTCCAGATGGAACGACTGTTACAGATACGATTTATGAGTTGAAAAAGGATAAAGAAACCTTAAAAATCGTTGATGATAGCAATAATGATGTGGATTTGAATGTG
>JAAYSQ010000067.1 GCA_012523925.1 Clostridiales bacterium | reverse complement strand
TTTCATCAGCTTCTTTTACGGCTGTATGATCTTTCCACAGAATAAACATAGCATTTGGGTTTTCTATAAAGTCAGGAAGAAGCGCCAAAGGCACCCCTTGCTGGTTAACAGCACATAAAGTAGAACCCGTAGTATCCACACTAATCCCCACAATTTTTTTTATGACCTGAGCGTCTACTCGTGAAAGAACAGTTTTTACTGTATATTCTAATCCCTCTATATAATCTAAAGGATGTTGCCTATATTGTGATTGACTAGGATTGCAATAAAGTCCCTGGCTCCAACGGGGATAATAAAAAACTTCACTGGTGACTTCATGTCCATCCTTCGTACTAGCTAGTACTGCGCGACAAGAATCACTACCATAATCGATACCGATTACAAACTTTTCCACATCATACGCCCCCTCATTTAAATTTCCACAGCAATTCATTAATAGCCAATTCCCGTTTTAAATTAGGAATGGTTGTGCTTTTATTGATATGAATACATTCAATATCCATTAACTCTGCCCAATCTATCATCTCCTCTGCCGTTACATCATAAGAAAAGGCAGTATGATGGGCTCCACCTGCATAAATCCAAGCTTCTGCACTTTCTAGCATGCTGGGCATTGGCTTCCACAGGACCCGAGCTACAGGTAAATTAGGCATGTCATAAGGAACTTTTATTGCTTCTACATCTAATATAATTAAACGAAGGCGCCCTCCCATATCTACCAAAGATACACATATAGCCTTTCCTTCCTTGCCACTAAAAGTCAATCGGGCTGGAGCATCCTTTCCTCCTATTCCTAATGTATGAACCTCAATCCGGGGCTTATCTTCAGCTAAAGTAGGACAAATTTCTAGCATATGGGCACCTAAAATGGCTTCATTGCCCCCTTCTAGGTGATAAGTATAATCCTCCATTAAAGAAGTACCTTTATTACCCGAAATCATTTTCATCACTCGAACCATGGCAGCAACTTTCCAGTCCCCCTCTGGACCAAAGCCAAAACCTGCTTCCATGATACGTTGAGATGCCAACCCTGGCAATTGTTTTAATCCATGTAAATCCTCGAAAGTATTGGTAAATCCACTAAATCCACCTTCTTCTAACATGCCCTTTAGTGCAATTTCAACTTTAGCTTGGTACCGAACTGCTTCTCGTTGACTTGAATCTTCTAGTATACCGTCAGCAAAGGTATAACTTTCTTTATACTGCTCCATTAAGTCGTCTACCTGACTTTCCGTAACCTCTTTCATTTTTTCAACTAAATCTCCTACCCCATAGGTATTCACATGCCAACCTAATTTGATTTGTGCTTCTACCTTATCTCCTTCTGTCACTGCTACCTCTCGCATATTATCGCCTAAGCGCATAATTTTAATATCTGCCCCTTGATAGGCAACTGCCGCCACATTCAGCCATTTTCCCATTCGTTCAATGACTTTCGGATCTTGGTAATACCCAACAACTACTTTTCTTTTGATCCCCATTCGGGTAAATATAAATCCATGTTCTCTATCTCCATGAGCTGATTGATTGGTGTTCATAAAATCCATATCTATGGTATCCCAGGGTATTTCTTTATTAAACTGGGTATGTAAGTGCAACATAGGCTTTTGAATTGCCTTTAACCCATTAATCCACATTTTCGAAGGGGAAAAGGTATGCATCCAAGTAATGACCCCTGCGCAATTCACATCTCCATTAGCCTTTATCATAGTATTTAAAATTTCCTCTGGCGTCGTTACAACAGGTTTATAAATAATTTCATAACAGATATTGTTTTGCTGATTAAAAAATCCTACCATCTCCTCTGCATGTTCAGCTACTTCCCGTAAAGTTTCTTCTCCATATAAATGCTGACTTCCTGTGATAAACCAAAATTTCAGACTTTTCATACTCTCTCCTCCTATACTATATCTAGAACCAATTATTTTTTCTAAGCATATAATATTCAAAACCACTAAAACAAATTAGCCGCTAAGCGGACTATATATCATAACTAGTACGACTTTTGGCTTTATGGTTCTCTACTTACACAAAACAACTTGAATACCTTTATAATATAAAATCTGGGATCATTTTAATATTAGATGTATAATCTATATACCTGACCATGTTGGTTTCACTTCATAAATTTCGAAAACCAATTGTCTTGCATACTTTTCTAATAATCCTAAATCATCTAATAATTGCAAAATTGTAAA
>JAAYSQ010000001.1 GCA_012523925.1 Clostridiales bacterium | reverse complement strand
TAATTCACCTTTGTATTCTGCTGATCCATAAACCCATCAAACTCTCTTTCCTTAATAAGTATACTTATTATCATAAGTAGCCTCTTATTATATTTATAATTTATAATCATCTAAATTTATAATTTATCATCTATCTAAAATTTATAATTTATTATCTATCTAAGATTTACAATATATAATTAGATAAGATAAGTACGAAACTATGCAGAAGCTAGTCGTACAATAGATATATTATAATTAATGCAATGTAATAAATCCAGCCCCTATCGTTTAGCTACCGCATTTGCTTGATTTACCTATTTCTTAGTGATATGATTATTTTAACTCTATGTTTTAAGTAACTTGGTAAGAGTTCATTACCAATATCTATAATAATGGAATTATTATTTTAAATCTTTGTATTGAGTAAGTAATATCAATGCTAAAGATGTAATCTAGAAAGTTGAAAGTATATGAAGGATAATCAGACACAGACAAGGACATTATGGGATGATAAACGCTATCACTCCCTTAATTATGCGCTAAAACAAACTTACGGTCAAAAGATATATAAGCTATCATTAAACGGAGGAATGACTTGTCCTAACCGTGATGGTACCATCGATAATCGTGGCTGCATATTCTGTAGTGCAGGCGGTTCAGGAGATTATGCCTCTTCTTCCCATCGCTCTATAAAAGAGCAAATAGAGGATGCTAAAGCTTTGGTAGCTTCCAAGCTTGCGGGCAAAAAGGATTGCCGTTATATTGCATATTTTCAAGCATATACTAATACCTATGCTCCAGTTTCATATTTAGAAACAATTTTCACAGAAGCAATCCTTCATCCCGAGGTAGTCATCCTATCAATCGCCACTCGCCCTGATTGTCTAGGAGATGATGTGTTAGAACTATTAAAACGCCTCAATTCAATAAAACCTGTTTGGATTGAGTTGGGACTTCAAACAATCCATCAGCCAAGCGCCCAATTTATAAGGCGCGGTTATCCCTTGTCAGTATTTGAAGAGGCAGTAAGAAAGCTTCACGCCCTTGGCATCCCTGTAATAGTCCACTCCATTCTAGGACTACCAACAGAGACAAAGGAAGACATGCTTAATACGATGGATTTTCTTGCTGGGCTCCCAATTCAGGGCATTAAACTCCAGCTTCTACACATATTAAAGGGAACCGACCTGGGATCTCTATATGAAAATAAGATGATTAAGAAAACTTTATCATTGGAAGAATATATTGATATCGTTATATCTTGTTTAGAACGGCTTCCTAAACACATAGTTGTTCATCGTATCACAGGAGATGGACCGAAAAATCTTCTACTTGCTCCATTGTGGAGTACAAATAAAAAGCATGTTCTTAATAGTATTCACAAAGAGATGAAAGAGCGAGATACTTGGCAAGGAAAAGAATATGCAGGTCCATAATTTAATTTTTAGTTACGGGTAATTGGGGACTTATGATGATCAATCAATATAATAAAGATAAGGAGGAATTATATGAATTCGGATGCTTTGATGTTGTATAAATTGATTATTTTATATATTCTAAATCGGGTTGACTTCCCATTGACAAATGCACAGCTTACCGCTTTTATATTGGAAAAAGGATATACCAATTACTTTAATATACAGCAAGTGATTTCAGAACTTATTGAAGATGCTTTCATCACCATCAAAACTATACGTAACAGCACTCTGTACCGCATTACAGAAAGTGGTTCAGAAACACTACAACTCTTTGATCATTTGATCTCACAGGGAATTAAAGATGATATTGAAACTTATCTCAAAGAAAATAAATATGAATTACAGGAAGAGGTATCAACACTTGCTGATTTCTATCAGATGAGGAAAGGGGAATTCGCTGCTCATCTAAGTGTAATTGAACGGTCGACTCCGATTATCGATCTAACCCTAGTTGTTACTACAGAGGAAGAGGCAGAACAAATCTGCAATAATTGGAAGGAAAAAAGCTCAGATGTTTATTCCTATCTTATTACTTCCTTATTAGAGGATAATTAAAGGTATATTTCTCCTTTAATTATCCTCTTCTTCTATTAATCCGCAAATCCGTTCAATAAGATCCCATATTTCCTCTCTACCTTGCTTTGATACCGAAGAGAAGGGAATAATTATTGTATCTGGTTCTACTTCCAGCGTTTCTTTTATCAGTTTTATCTGTTTATCTTTTTGACTCCGCTTAATCTTATCCAGCTTGGTAGCTATTACGATAGGATGATACCCATGGAATACCATCCAGTCATACATCATTCTATCATTCTGCGAAGGCGCATGACGTATATCCACCAATAAGAAAACAGCCTTTAATTGCTTTGATACTCGAAAGTAGTTCTCAATCATTTTGCCCCATTTTTCTTTTTGCGATATTGAGACCTTGGCATATCCATAGCCAGGTAAATCTACATAATAAAGTAAGTCGTTTATATTATAGAAATTAATGGTCTGTGTCTTACCGGGCTGAGATGATGTTCTAGCTAGGGATTTTCGATTCATTA
>JAAYSQ010000066.1 GCA_012523925.1 Clostridiales bacterium | reverse complement strand
CAAAAGCATGTAACAACAATTAGCTTTCCTTTAAAACAAGATAACAATATAGGATTGCAGATTGCAGATTTTATTCCTAATGTACTCAAGAAATATGCACATAACCTTAGGCAACGAACACCTTCAATAAAAGAAAGTATTGTTAAATCTTTATATGATGGAGGAGTAAATAATGAGAGGCGTTTCGGTTTAAAAATCATACCTTAAAAGTATTGACAATTCATTTTGATTAATGTACTATAATAATAAAGATAATGAATTGCGATAGCTACTCATTATCTTTAATAAGTAAGAATTACGATAGTTACTCTTACTATAAGCATAAATTTAAATTTTAGGACATAATAATAAATGGGAGACGATGAAATATTGGACTCCAAGCTAAAGCGGCAAAATGGTCTTGACAAGAGAACTACGATAGTTACTCTCGCGTTGGGGCCATTTTGTTTTATCTTTTTCTTAATATTGAAATGCACTCTAAATACTGTCAAAAATTTCGTATATTTATAATAATAATAGTTTTCAAATAAAACATATTTATACAAGATTATATAGTATCTGCGGAGGTGACCATGATATTAGCCCATAGGAAATTGGATGATTATGGAAATGCATTAAAACAGACATTGGAAACTCACTTAATTGCAACAGGTAATTTGGCTGGTAAAATTGGACAACGTGTTGGTATGAAATCTTTTATGAAATTAGCAGGTTATTTGCATGACTTAGGAAAGGCGGATAGACTTTTCCAAGACTATATTTGTGGCAGAACTAAGCAACAAGTGAATCATTCTTCTGCCGGTGGACGCATCCTGGACGATTTAATACAATCTGATCAAGAACTTACATATCTCAAACAAAGCAAATTAAAGTTTGCCTATTTTCAAGAATTATTAACTTATATTCTATTAGCACATCACGGATTATTCGACCTAATCCCTTATGGAAGTACAGAACATAAAACATACCAGAGGCTTCGTTATGATGAAGATGGATACTATCACTACGAAGAAGATGTAAAACCATTTACTCAGAAAATGAATCAAGAACTGATAAGACAAGGAGAAAAGTCTTATATTCTATTAATTAAGGAAGCTTATCAAGAATTTGAAAATGTTTACGCAAAGCTAAAAAAATTATCAGCGAAGAATAAAGATATGGATAGAAGAAAAGAGGAAAAAGAATATTATATTTCTTGCTTAACCCGTCTTTGTCTATCTATTTTGAAAGAGGCGGATATTTATGATTCTGCCAATGCTTTCTATAATCTCAAACAACATTTATGGAAAGAAGATGAATTAGTGAATGTTTGGTCAGACGCTTATGAGCGGGTTGAGCAAATGTATCATCAGTTTGAAAATGGGACAAACTTGACAGAGTTAAATAAAACTAGAAACAACTTGGCAAGGACTGCTAAGAATGTCGCCATGCAAAATAGGAATGGTATATTTAAACTTGAATTACCAACTGGTGCTGGGAAGACAAAAGCATCTTTACGATATGCACTTACTAATGCAAAGCAATTTAAACGTAATCGTATATTCTACATAACAGCATATCTGTCTGTTCTAGAGCAGAATGCAGAAGATATTCGAAGTATACTAAAAATGGATGATTTTATACTAGAACACCATAGCAATGTGGTAGATGATACAGATATTAGTTATGAAAGCGATAGTGATTACGATGACTATAACAAACAGTCATATTTAAAAGACAGTTGGGAGAGTCCTGTTGTATTAACTACTATGGTCCAGTTCTGTAATACCTTGTTTAAAGAAAAGGCTTGCAATCTGAGAAGATTCTGTAAATTAATTAATTCTGTTATTATAATCGATGAGGTTCAAAGCCTTCCTTTAAAGGTTCTTTCCAATTTTAATTTGATGATGAATTTTATGAAAGAAATAATGCATTGTAATATTGTGCATTGTACAGCTACACAACCGGTTTTAGATAGTGTAGCAATGCCACATCCGGTTCATTATGGGAATGAATCTGATGCATATGCTACGATTGTAAATTCTAGTAATACATTTATGAAATGTTTTAATCGTGTTGATTACTATAATCTAACCGGAGAAAATGCTGAAATAATATTGTCTACGGAAGAACTTGCTTCCCATATTCTAACAGAACTAGAAGTGTTTGATAGTTGCCTTGTGGTTTTAAATACAAAGTCTGCTGTATCAAAATTATATGATTATTTAGAGGAGAACACCTCGAATATTGAAATAATTTATTTGACAACAAATTTATGTGCTGCGCATCGATTAGATATTATATCCCATTTAAAGAAGAAATTAATACAAAACAGGCATGAAGGTACCAAACATAAAGTGATTTGTATCAGTACCCGATTAATTGAAGCAGGTGTAGATGTAGATTTTGATATTGTATATAGTTCGTTAGCAGGGATTGATAGCCTAGTTCAATGTGCAGGAAGATGTAATAGAGAAGGTAAATTACATATAGATGGTGAGAAAAGGAAAGGAAAGCTTTATGTATTACGTTACATGGAAGAAAACCTCTCCAATCTACCCGATATAAAATCCACGGTAGAGGCATCAGAGTATGCTATTCGTAGAGCTAATAAAGAAAAAGTAGAAACAGACAATAGAATTATTGTTGAAAAATTACAAAATCCTTACTTTGATAAGTATTATGTATCAAATCGTGGCAAATTAGATTATCCTGATCCGAAAAGAAGTAGTAATATGGTGGAGGAATTAGGAAGAAATGCCCCAGGAAGAGGTTTCTATAATATGGTCGCCCGTACTAACATTAAACCAAGGATGTATCAGGCGTTTAGAACAGCAGCAGAAAATTTTCAATTGATTGATCAGGGAACAACAGGAGTTATTGTACCATATAAAAACCAGGAGCTATTAGAAAAATTGGAAATAGCCATGGAAGATAAGAATTACTATGAAGTAAAGGAATTATTGCATAAATTGCAGAGATATACTATAAATGTGTACCTTTCACCAAAGATTGAACCATTTGTTTATATAAATAGGGAATATGGAGTTTGCTTTTTACTAAAAGAGTATTATGATGGTAGAAAAGGTATAATTACGGAAAAACTTGTTGATTGGATTTTATAAGAGAGAAGGGGTTATATGAAAGAAAAATTTAAATCAGATTACTTTTATTATCGATTGTATGGAGATTATGCATTGTTTACTGATCCGGTAACAAAAGGTGGGGGAGAAAAATTTTCATATCAAATTCCCACATATCAGGCTCTGAAAGGTATAACGGAACAAATATATTGGAAGCCGAGTCTGCGTTATTACATTGATTCTGTAAAAGTTATAAAAAAGATTCAAACTGAAACGAAGGGCATTCGTACACCATTAAAGAATGGTAGTAATGATTTAAATTATTACACTTACCTACGTGATGTAGAGTATTTAGTGCAATTTCATTTTGAATGGAATGAAAACCGGCCGGAATTGTGTGAAGATTGGAATGAGATTAAACATGAGCAAATTATTCTTCGTTCGATGTCGAAAGGAGGAAGAAGAGATATCTTCCTAGGGACTAGGGAATGTATCGGATACATAGAAAGATTAAGAAAAGAACAATTTGAAACAGCATCCACTTATTACGATGGTAAAAAAATATCATTTGGCATAATGTTTCACTCCTTTATCTATCCCGATGAGATTACAGAAAAGGATAGTGAGAATGTATTAATTTCAAATTTTACAGATATCAAGATGGATAATGGTCAGATCAATTTTATCAGGCCTGAGGAATGCCATGTTAAACATAATTTGAGGGAATATGGCTATAAATCTTTTAGTAAAGAAAATATGAAATCAGTTGAAGAAGAATTTAACTTACTTTCGGGTGAGGGGGTGGATATATAATGAGTGTCCTAAGTGCGTTATATCTAACTTATAATAATGCCCTTAATAACGATATGGTAGATCGAACGGATTTACTTCATCAACAGACTGTATTATTGCCAGTATATCATTCTAATAAAAGATCTACTGGAGCTAATGATATTATAGAAATTACTTTATCTGAAAATGGAGACTTCATAAAAGCGGAATGGTTACCAAAGGATCAGATGGTAATATTTCCTATTACTGAAAACTCAATTATTCGAGCTGGTAAAGTAATCGCTCCACATCCTCTATGTGATGAATTATCTTATCTAGCTAAGGAGTATGATACTAAGAAGCATAATGCATACAAAAACAACTTGTATGATTGGATCTCTTATATGGAAAATGGGAATTTCAATCTGTTATTAAAAATTGTTTCTAATTATATATTTAAAGGAACTATATATCAAGATTGCATTACTAATCTATTTACTGGATTAAATTATCGTATTAATGAAGATTTTTCTGTAACCTTGAACCCAGGAGAAAAATCAGAGAAACTAATCAAATTTGAAAAAACATTCGTAACATTTAAGGTGGAAATGGAATCTTCTACTGCACAAAATCTTACTGTAAGTACAGATCGAGAAATTCATCAAAATTATATAGATTACATACGTTACAATAACTCAAAACAGCCCCAGAT
The DNA here is from genome assembly GCA_012523925.1 of Clostridiales bacterium. GTDB lineage: Bacteria > Bacillota > Clostridia > Lachnospirales > Lachnospiraceae > Mobilitalea. The sequence continues at coordinate 4,322 of JAAYSQ010000066.1, read as the reverse complement.
TAGGTGTGATATATCAGGTGAAGATACCTATTGCGTTTCAAGACATCGTGGTCTCTTAGGGAATGCCAAACTAATTTCTATTAGCAATCATAATGAAACATATTTCGGCAGATTTGATGATGGAGAAGAGGTTATACATATAGGATATGAAGTTTCTCAGAAAATTCATTTAATGATTAAATATTTATTAGAAAATCATGAAAATTGCAAGAAGTTAGGTGCTTCCAGTTACCTGATTAATTGGTTTTCTGATGACATTGGAAATGCAGAAATCGTTAATATTACAAGCACAATTTCCCCATACGATGACATTGATGAGGAAGACTTGGATGAAGATACTTCTCCAAGAACTCTTGGTGCTGGGATCTCTTCTGCGATTAATGATTATATAACGGGGAAAAAAAGAGATGTGAATCCAGAAGGAAAATTTTATCTAATGATTCTGGACAAGATTGTGAATGGCAGAATATCGGTAAAATATTTTAAAGAACTTCCCAAATCGGATTTGTTTGAAAGGGTAGAGGAATGGTATCTAACAAGCAGTTGGCCATTTTTTAACGGTAAAACAAAGCGTGTAAGCCCTCAGACACCTTCATTATTTTACTACGCAGATGCAATCTTTGGAAATGAGAACAGTAAAGGATATATGGAATGTAAAGCTGGTAAGTTAAGAACTAAGACAGTGGAACGTCTACTTCCATGTATCCTCGAACATAGGAAAATCCCATTGGATTTAAAAAACAGAATGTTGGAAAATCTCTGTAACAGGAGTTCCTATGATAAGACATGGAATTCAGTTGTTAATGTAGGTTGTTCTATCTTTAAAAAATATCAAATTGATTATCAAATCAGAAGAGAGGTGAAAGATGTGTTGGAAACAGACAAACAAGATCGGAGTTATCTTTACGGGAGATTACTGGCAGTCTATGAAAAATTAGAGCAAGATGCGCTAGGAATTAGTTCTTCTGGAGATAGCGAAAAGCGAATAACCAATTCAGAGCGGTTATGGACAGCTTATACAAAAATGCCAGCAAGAACACTACAAATACTGGAAGAGAAAATCAGACCATATAAGGAAAGACTTAAAAAGAATCATTATGGAATGGCAATATATTATGATAAATTAACAACCACCATAATGAATCAATTAGGGGAGCTGAATAGCTTTAGACAAGAAAAAAATAAGCCGTTAAATGAAGAGTTTATCTTTGGCTATTATGCTCAGAAGCAAGAGTTTTACAAGAAGAGGGAAAAGACTGATTGATAATGATGAGAACTAGAAAAAAGGAGGATTAATTAATGGCAACATTTGAGAATAAGATTGATTTTGTAATGTTCTTTACCGTGGTTGGAGCAAATCCTAATGGTGACCCACTAAATGGTAATATGCCAAGAACTGATTATGATGGTTATGGTGAAATAAGTGATGTTTGTATCAAACGTAAGATTAGAAACCGTATGCAGGATATGGGATATTCTATTTTTGTACAATCTAATGATCGGATTGAAGATGATAAAAAATCATTGGAAGAAAGATTTAATTCGGAATATAATAAAAATGATTCTGATGAAAATGTATATAAAACATCCTGTGAAAAATGGATGGATGTACGTAGCTTCGGGCAGGTTATGACGTTTCAAAAACGCTCCATTGGAATTCGAGGGCCAGTGTCTATATCTTTAGCAAAGAGCCTTAGTCCTGTCGATGTTATCAGTATGCAGATAACCCGTAGTACGAACGGTATGATTGCAAAGAAAGAATCTGGACGTTCTTCTGATACAATGGGTACTAAACATTATGTTGAATTTGGCGTATATAAAGTTAAAGGAAGCATCAATACATATTTTGCTGAGAAAACGGGTTTCACAGAGGAAGATGCAGAGGTTATAAAAGAAGCACTACGTACATTGTTTGTTAATGATGCTTCTTCTGCAAGACCGGAAGGAAGTATGGAGGTTAAGCAACTTTTTTGGTTCACTCATCCATCAAAACTTGGTGTAGCATCCAGTGCTAAGATTCAAAACTTAGTAGAAATAAAGGTAAAGGATGACACAATAAAACCAGCTAAATATGAAGACTATGAAATTATACTGAACAAAGAAAAACTTGCTCAGTTGGAAAGTAAAGGCCTTAGGATTGATATCATTGAAGGGCTATAGAGAAGATGATTTTCTTATGATTTCTGGAATTCAACATTTTGTCTTATGTCGAAGACAATGGGCGCTAATACATGTAGAACAACAGTGGGAAGAAAACTATTTTACTGTTGATGGTGAACTAAAGCATGAAAGAACCGATAATCCAGGAATTCATGAGAAACGGAAAAACACTATAACAGTTCGAGCTTTGCCAGTAAAATCACAGGTTTTGGGCATTACAGGGAAATGTGATGTTGTAGAATTTACAATAACAAATAATGAAAGTGGAATCTATATTCCTCAATATAATGGTTATTATTCAGTTACGCCTATAGAATATAAGAGAGGAAAACCCAAAGAGAACAATTCGGATATTCTACAACTACTGGCACAAGTTTATTGCTTGGAAGAAATGCTAGCAACACAAATTGATAAAGGTTATCTATTTTATTTTGAAACAAGAAGAAGAGAAGAAATTCATTTTTCAAAAGAACTACGGCAACAATTGACTGAAATAGTTGAAGAGATGCATTCCTATATGCAACGTGGATATACACCAAAAGTAAGAACGAGTAAAAAATGTAAAACCTGTTCGTTGAAGGATATATGTTTACCTGAACTAAATAAGAATAAAAATGTGAAACAATATATTCAAAGGAGGGTTTTGGAGTGAGACAGCTTTTGAATATGCTTTTTGTTACAAAACCAGATGTATATCTTGGATTAAATGGTGAGAATGTTGTAGTTCGTGAGAATAATATCATTATTGCTCGATATCCATTGCATAATATAGAAGGCATCGTCAGTTTTTCTAACCTAGGTATAAGTCCGCAATTGATGGAGAAATGTGTGTCGCAGAATATTTCAATTTGCTTTCTTACTCCAACCGGTAGATTTCGAGCAAGAGTTATAGGAGAGACGAGAGGAAATGTATTATTACGTAAAAAACAATATCGAATAGCAGATCGAAAAGATGAGTGCTTGGGAATAGCTTGTAATTTCATTTTAGGAAAAATCTATAATGAAAAATGGTTATTGGAAAGATATATTCGCCAATATCCTATGAGGGTTCCAATTGAGGAAATGAAAAAAGCGTCTTTAAGTCTTAGTGATTATATGCATGTTATAAATGACAGTAAGAATATGGATCAATTACGTGGCTACGAAGGAAATGCACAAGTAATTTATTTTAATGAATTTGATCATATTATTTTGAATCAAAAAGACGCTTTTTATTTTCACGGAAGAAATAAAAGACCTCCGCAGGATCGGGTGAACAGCTTATTATCTTTTGCCTATACCCTTTTATCGAATGATATTACCGCTGCGTTGGAAACTGTTGGACTTGATCCATATGTTGGATTTATGCATCAAGATCGGCCTGGCAGGGCTTCACTTGCTAATGACTTGATTGAAGAATTAAGAGCTCCAATAGCAGATCGTTTTGTTCTGTCCCTTATAAATAGAAAGCAACTTCAAGCGGATGATTTTGAGATAAATGAAAATAAATCTGTTTATATCAAAGAATCAGCAAGAAGAACTTTCATCAGTGAGTGGCAGAAGAGAAAACAAGAACAATTAACACATCCATTTTTAGGAGAAAAGATATCATGGGGCTTGGTTCCATACGCACAAGCGCTTCTACTAGCTAGGTACCTTCGTGGTGATCTTGACGAGTATCCACCATTCTTTTGGAAGTAGAGGTGAATTATGTTTATTCTTATTACTTATGATATTAATGTAACTTCAAAAAATGGACAAAGTAGGTTACGTAAAGTGGCCAAAATCTGTGTGAATTATGGACAAAGAGTCCAGAATTCAGTATTCGAATGTAAAGTAACAGAGGCAGAATTATTAAAAATAAAAAAGAAATTAGAAGATGTGATTGATAAGGAGACGGATAGTCTTCGTTTCTATAGGCTAGGGAATAATTATGATAAAAAGGTAAAACACATTGGAGCTAAACAGACATACAAATTTGATGATCCGATGATTTTGTGATGAGTGCGAACTTAAAGCTCTCATTAAATACTGGTTAGTTTCGCACTTAAAACAACAAAAATCATCAAAGAATTATTAATGTAATACCTTATAATTGGGATAAGGAAGATATATTGTTAGGTATTGTCTTATTAACCACAATATCTAGCTGTCGCACCCTTCATGGGTGCGTGGATTGAAAT
>JAAYSQ010000065.1 GCA_012523925.1 Clostridiales bacterium | reverse complement strand
ATCCACAGTATTATATAGATAGTCTTTATCACTATGGGAAATGATATTGCCTGCGTTATTCATGATAAATGCTTCTTTGTTCTCCCGAAATCCCATCGGATTGAGGTAGTTGCTGATTGCATTTTCATAGAAATTGATGACAATGGTTCCCCGGGTTGTGGTAGTCAGGCTATTTAACCGATATACATAGGACACCACATCAATTTCTCCTGCATCAATTCCCACTTCCATTTCTAATAAGGAAGCCTTATTCAGTCTTCTGGGATACCAGACGCCGGTAGCACCGCTACTTTCACAACTGGATGCATTCAGCCACTCCAAGCTTTCAAAATTTCGCAGCGGTACAATTCCTTTATTGGTAGATATCACGTAATCCGAAGCATCCAGGTAAAAGTATGCGGAATAAACATCCTTATTATTGGATTGGATTTCCTTCATGCCATTATAGAGATTCAGACCATTGACAATATTGTCAAAGGAAGAATTCAACTCCTCGTAGGTATTGATGTCCTTGATATGCTTAAAACGGTTCTCTTGAACCAGTTTAAAAGCGTCATCAATAACATTGAATAATGCCTTTTCTGTCAGAGTACTGTCCGACTTTAGATTCGTCATTTCGGTTTCCACAATTTCTTCTTCCGAATACCTGATTAAGGTTCGGCTAAAATACTGGCTTAATACCGTCATTGGTATGATCAGCACAATACATAAAATCGTGCTTAACTGTACCAATATCGGAATCTTTTTCATAGGTTTCCCTCCTACAATACTAAAGTTCCTAAATTGGGTTGCTTTCGATCAACCTCAATTCCTCCTTCTACTATCACTTACAATTCTAATTTCATAGTACCATAGATATTTAATAAATAGCATAATAATTTACAATTTTCATTAATTACTTTTGACTTTTATATTCATTTTTGACTATTTATCCTGTTTCTCTTTGCGAATAATATGTAATATGCTAGTATTTTAATTGTAAATAACCACTTCGGTGAACAACTTGAACAATTGCATGTTAATAGTTTTTAATACCTCTACTACTTATGACTTTACTAAAATGTAATTAAGGAATATCTAAATATAAAAATTTAATCATAATTAAGGAGGAACGGTAATGATTCAGGGATTTAAGATGAAATTATATGAAGGACAGGAAGAGGAATATCGGAGACGCCATAATTTGCTCTGGCCGGAGATGAAAGATATGCTTCATGAATACGGCGGAAAGAACTACTCCATCTTCTTTGACAAAGAAACTTACACTTTATTTGGCTATATCGAGATTGATGACCCAGATAAGTGGGCACAGAGTGCCTATACTGTGATTAATCGTAAATGGTGGGACTATATGGCAGATATCATGGAAACTAACCCGGACAATAGCCCTGTTCAGAAAGAATTGGATTTGGTATTTCATTTAGATTAGGTGCTTCGTATGTAACAGAAGTCCCGTTAACTAGACGAGACTTCTGTTCTATTATTTTGCTTTAATTTTCTTAAGTCATTACAATACATATCATTAATCTAACCTTTTACCGCACCTGCAGATACTCCTCCAACTATGTATTTTTGTCCTAGTATAAAGATTATTAATACTGGGAGCAATGTTAATATGATATCTGCACTAACTAAGTTCCAGGAGTTTTCAAATGCTCCAAAGAAATTATATACAGCCAAAGTCATAGGCCATTTTCTAGAATTATTCAAATAATATAAAGGCATAGTAAAATCATTCCATACAGCCATAAAGTTTAACACGAACAAGGTTGAAATGATTGGCTTTAATAGCGGAGCAATAATTCGGGTGAATAGTTTGAATGGCGTACAACCATCAATTACCGCTGCCTCATCAATCTCCCTTGGAATTGTACCAATAAATCCATAGCAGAGGAATAAACTTAAAGGTATGTTAATTGCGGCATACAGCAGAACAATCCCATATCTTGTGTTAACCAAATGCAAGGCCTGCATTACCTTCATCAAGGCAACATTGTTAATTGGCATAGCGATTCCTGCGATTATAAAATAATAGACAAATTTATTAATTCCTTTAAAATTACGTGATATTACAAAGGCAGCTGCAGATACCACAAGAATAAGGATTAATACACTACATGTCGCATAGAGTAATCCATTGAAAAAGGAGGATACCAGTTTTCCCTGTTCGATTACAACCAAATAATTTTCAAACATCCATTTCTCAGGAAGCTTTAGTGACATACTATTGGCTTCACCAGAGGATTTAAAGGAGTTTATCAGAAGAACAATTAACGGTATCATAACTACAAGGGAGGTAATGATAGCAATAACATTTCCAATAATACTAAATATCTTGCGTTTTATATTTCCCATTACATATCAACCTCCTTATTCTCCATAGATTTAATAATAAAATATAATAGACATAATACAAATAGGAAGAGAATACTGGATAGCGTTGTTCCCATTGCAAAATCGCCCTTAGAGAATTCCTTATAGACGGCCGTATTAATAACTCCAGTAGCATTTCCTGGACCACCATTGGTGAGTGAATATATCATGTCAAATACTCTTAGACCATAGGTAACATTCAAGACAGTAACATTGATAACAATTGGTCTTAGCAAAGGTAATGTGATACAGCGGAATTTCTGCCAGAAGGATGCTCCATCTATACTTGCCGCTTCATAATAATCAGGTGATATAGACAGAAGTCCTGCTATAATAACAACCATGATATAACCCATGCCTTTCCAAGTATCCACTGTCATGACACTGGGAAATACCAACTTCAAATCTGTTAACCAATTCTTTGCCAACCAATCCAAACCTATGGAACGCAAGAAATTATTCAGAAAACCAGTTGTTGGATGAAGCATACTTTTGAAAACAAGTCCAACTACCAAGTAAGACATAACTTGTGGAGAGAATATTACCATTCGATGAAATGTCTTAAACTTGACAAATTTTTGCGTCAAAAGCAGAGCAAGTGCTAGGCCTACCACTGTCTTCATGATTGTAGTTACAATCGTAAATACAATGGTGTTCATAATATATTTGATATATTCAGAGTTTCCTTCAAATATTTCTTTATAATTTTTTAGTCCAACAAAGTTAACTTCTGATGTGAAGTTATTCCAATCAGTAAATGAGTAAAATATACCAATCATACCTGGTAGAAAGCATAACAGAAAGAAAATTATTAAGGCTCCACCGGTAAAATACCATGGGTATAATTTTTTCCTATCCATATTTTGTCGCACACCCTTCCTGTCTATTGTTATAATCGTTCGCCATGCTGTACGAACAAGATAGCGTTTCGCTCTCGAAACTCTCGTGCCAAGCACGTTCGGCAAACCGAAATAATACATTACTGCTAGTATCATATAGTAGGAATTAGAAAACAATTTCCTACTAAAGTTAAAGGGACCGCTACTTACGGTCCCTATTTAACTTTTAATTATTCTGATAATCTATCTTATACGACAGGTTATCCTAATTGTCTTTCTAGTTAGCCCAAGCGGGATCTTTCTGAAGCTGAGCTTGTTCATGTCTACGGTGCATGATAGTTTCTAGTACACCTTCTGGTGTTAAGGCACCAGTGTACATAGATTCTAGATCTTTACCAACATCCATCCATTGATTGTCTATGTAATTAACAGCAACCTGTACAACCGAAGCTTTCTCATGAGCATCGATATAGGCCTGATCTTCATCAGAGTATCTTCCTGGTATCTCTGGCCAGCAAACTTCGGATAAACCTGGCTGTCCATCAAGACGTTTTTGTAAGTTCTCCGGGCGTGCAAGGAATTCAAAGAATTGACGTGCTTCCTCTACATATTTACTCTCTTTGTTAATAAAGTAAGCATTACTTGCTGGGTTTACACCGATTACCTGATTATCACCCCATGGCATTACGAAGATGCCAAGTTTATCAATATCAAAGTCTGGATAATCTGCTTTTATCTCATTTCTCCAAGCTGCTTCTGCAATAAACATTGCTGCTTTTTCTGTTGCAATTGCTTCCTTAGCATTTTCAACAGAGTTACTTAAGTAGTCATCGCCAAAATAGCCAAGCTCAGCACATTCTTTTAACTGTTGAATAATTGTAAGTAATTCCGGTATATCATCTAAATCCATTTCATTAGCATTTAGTTTGTTGTAAAGATCTGGATGATTTTGAAGATATAAACCACCGGTCTCAAATAAAGGTAGAACCTGATGCCATCCATTGGTAGTAGCTTCAAATACTGGTGTTATTCCAGCATCTAATATTGCCTGGCATACACTCTTGAATTCTTCATATGTAGTAGGTACTTCTAGTCCTAGATTTTCAAAGATTTCTTTATTATACACGTAGAAATACATCTTTTTACCAGGGAACGTAATTCCATATATATTATCATCAACGGATATTGCTGGAATTACATTTTCATCAATTCTAGATACCCATTCCTCATCATTAAGTGCAACTGCATACTCTTCAAACCTCATACTGGAAATCAAATTAATTGGTGTGTCTGCACAGAAGATATCAGGTGCCTCTCCTGCATCTAATTTTACCTTAATTAGATCTCTCCACTGAGCATCTGGTGAAATCTGAAAATCAATTTTAATTCCTGTCTCAGCTTCAAATTCCTTAGCCAACTCTTGAACAACTCCAGAGGTAGGCAGTCCGGATTGATGGGAGCCAAAGGTTATAGTAACATTTTTCTTCTCGTCTCCACCTTCAGATGAAGTTTCCTGATCCTTACTGCAAGCAGTAAAAGCTAACAGGGTAATTAAAAGTGACATTGTCAAAATAAAACTTTTTTTCAAAATATGTTTCATGTGATATATCCCTCCCTTAATATTAAGCAAGTTCTTTAACCATGAACCCTTTGCTTATGCCTAAATACTATCATATCAGTGTTTTATTGAAAATAGACAAAACAGAACTATCAATTGCACTTTTTTGAACTGTAATATATAATACTTTGCTATAGGAGGGCGATAAATTGTTATCAAAAAAGAGAAGTTACACACAAAATATGTATCTATTTTTTATATATGGACTATTTATATTAGTTCTACTTACGACTTTTTTTACCTATTTTTATCGATATAACAAGTCCTTGCTTTATGATGAAGCCCAGCGCAAATCGGTCGATCTATGCGCCTCTATTAGTAGTTCCATAAGCACTGAGTTGGATAATATGTCAACAATTTCAATGAATATAGTATATTCCAATGCAATCAAAAGTAATTTCAAAGAGTTTGCAAAAACCTACCGCTATTCCCAGGTTTCTCTTGATAATATGTTTGACTCAAGGGATAGTATTTTAGCCATTTATGATATTATAACGGCCATCATAGGTCCATTTCAATCCGTTTCTCAGATTACTCTATATAGTATGGGTGGAGACAGTGTCGGATCCGGCTATTTTCAAAGGGTCACCAGTATTGATTTTAATAAATTAGACTGGTATACACCAACAATGAAACTGAATGGACATAAGTACATATCTTCTCCCAAAGTATTATTGGATTTGCCAGCCCAAGGGGAGAACCAAGTAAGCCATAAATTTATCTCTTTGACCAGGCTCTTTTTTAACGAAGGCCATGAACCCCAGGGAATTGTGGAGGTCGTTCAGGATTGTAATCAAATTTTTAATTTGATTCCGCAATTAAAGAAGAATAACCCTAATGTAACTATCTATGTATACAACGATCGTGGTGAAATTGTATATCCCTATAACCAGGAGGTGGAACAAAATTACCTATCGCTAATTACT
>JAAYSQ010000064.1 GCA_012523925.1 Clostridiales bacterium | reverse complement strand
TTCGTATTGTATCTTCTCCCTTATGGTTGATGATACATACTATGAAAATCTATTTTTGAAACCCATGTGATAAGTTTCAAGTTTTTTAGAATTTCAGGGTTGTTTCACTGTTCAATTATCAAGGTTCCTGTTGCTGTCGCTTTGCTCTCTGGCGCGTCAGCAAGATTAATATTATCACATAGAAAAACCTTTGTCAACAACTTTTTGTTTTAATTTTTTATTTTTTTAAAAAAGAAAGACAATATATAAAAAAGAATTATCTTTACCACTCTCAAGTATAAGAATATCCATTTATCATCTTCTTTATTCTAACTAATTCAGATATATAATTATTAATAAAGATCTATTGTTTATTTGTTTAAATATTTACTTGTTAAGAACTTCTTACTTTAATAATAAAATAGAGATAATCCAACGCCATTATACTCTATAATTTATAATGATATCAATAACAATTAAAAACACTTCCAAGTTGTTTCTGAAGTAAACAACCTGGAAGTATTGGTTCTATTCTTCTTATTATTCAAAGTTCTTCATAAGCGCGTCAATAATTTCTGGATACTTCCATGTCAAATTTCTTCTTGATAGTAATCCAAATAACTCACCATTGCCAGTAAAGGCTCCATTGTCCCACCAGATGCATGGAATACCTTTCTCTAATGCTTTTTTAATATAGTACTCACTCCATGCTACTCTACTATCTAAATTGTTTTTATCTCTTGCACCGAATTCACCAATAATAACAGGAATGCCTTTACTTATAAAATAATCATCTAATTGTTTCATTAAATAATCAATTTCTTTTGTATCATTTGGATTATCCTTGCTCCAAGTTGCGGTTCCTGCATTATTTAGTGCAAAATTATATGGGGTATAGGCATGTATAGACACTATAACCTTATCATCATTAGGTATTGTGAAATTCCTCCATGTTTTCGTATCCGATGAGGCTGCATATGTAGGTATCATTAGATGTCTTAATTGATTATTTCCTTCTGCATTTCTTATAGTTTCTACAAAGGCGGCATTTAGCTGATTTACTACTTCACGCCCTTCCTTGTTTCCGCCATTCCATTCAAAATCAGTCCCTTTCATCCTAGGTTCATTCAAACCTTCAAATATTAAATGTTCATCATAATATTTAAATCTTTCTGCAATTTGATTCCACACAGTAGTTAGAATTGTTTTTGCTGCATCAAGGTTTTCATAAGATGGAAAATGCCATTCTTCATGATGCATGTTGATAATCACATACATTTCATTTTGTATGCCAAAGTTTACGACTTCCTGAACACGATTTAGCCATTCACTATTAATTTCGTATTCTGGTGCTGGACCTAAATGTTTCTCCCAAGTTATAGGGATTCTTAAAGCGTTAAAGCCAGCATTTTTAACTTCATCAATCATTTCCTTTGTTGTATATGGATTTCCCCAGGAGGTTTCTGATGACAATGAACTTCCCCCTGTTGCATCCAACGTATTTCCAAGATTCCACCCAATCTTAATATCTTTTATCAAATCTAAGGATGATATATCATTTATTTCTCTTTCTACAGGAATTTGATTCTGCTCTTCTTTATTCTCTTGATTTTGTACATTTTCCTTAATTGCTTCCTTTTCTTGTTTGTCAACATCATTATCATTCTTATTTGAATTGTCTTTTGTAGAGGAATTATCCTTATTCTCTATCTTTTCAATTTCTCTTTCTTCATTGTTCGACGTATCTTGATTAAGTTCGTTTGAATTCACTTCTTTCACTTGAAGATATGCACTCTGCGTTTGATCTGATTTTTCGCAAGCTAACATTGCAGTTATTGCTGTGGTGATTAGCATTATTGAAAATATCCTTTTTATAAGCTTTTTCACTTCAATATCCTCCTAATCTTTTTCAAAACATGCAAACAACTAATAAATATGTTCACTAAAGCAAATCTGAAATCTTAATGCTTTATCGTTTTCCACCAATGAGTATACTTATATTATTCTTATCATTAATTATTACAGGTAAATTATAGCATATTTTACCTGTAAGTTTTATTTTATTTTTATTAAAAGTTTCGCGCGCGAAACTCTCATGTCGAACACGATCGGCTTTACCTATATAATACAATAAGTGCGAGTACAACATACCTAATATGAACTTCCGCTCAAATTTGCCGAGCATTTTTCATTTAGTGGGAATTGCAGAACAATTTCATATAATCGAAAAATCCGTTGAATATTATTCAACGGCTTGTATACTGAAACGGAGAAAGAGGGATTTGAACCCTCGCGCCGGTTACCCGACCTACGCCCTTAGCAGGGGCGCCTCTTCGGCCTCTTGAGTATTTCTCCAGAAAACAGAACTTTTAGTAAGGATAATAATGTCTATAGTGATTTATTATCTTTACCAGTATTCAATTTATCTCTTTAAAGACAAAACCTAGTATAACAAATACATTTCATTTTGTCAACTGATTTATTTAATAATTTCACCTAATTATTATATAAAATCAGCTTTATTCTTAAACGTGTTTTTTTGTTCCTACTCAAGTATATATTATATCCTATATGGTGACTATTATTCGTTTGCAATAATAAGATTATCCCAATGCCTATCCCCTTAGTTCTAAGATAGGCATTGGAATATATCATCCAGTTACTAAATTATTAGTTTTCACTATCCTCTTCTTCGGTATCTTCGCCGTCAACTAGTTCTTCCTCAACGAAATCACTTTCTTCTTCATATTCATCTTGCTCTTTTTCGAGTTTCTTAATGATTTCATCATCAGTATTACTTTCGCTTTCTCTTACTTTTGCTAGGCTAGCTACAGTAATATTAGATTCCGTATTAATATTAATCAATTTAACACCTGATGTAATACGACCTAGAATTGAAATATCACTTACCATTAACCGAATAATGATGCCTTCAGTTGTAATAAGCATAACTTCATTGTCTTCATTAACAGCCTTTACACCAATTACATCTCCTGTTTTCTCAGTAATCTTATAACACTTAACGCCTTTTCCGCCGCGTCGCTGAATCGAGAATTCATCTATGGCAGTAAGTTTACCTAATCCATTTTCAGAAACAAATAGTAAATACTTACCCTGGGTATTTAACTGCATTCCAATAATTTCATCTCCATGCATTAAATTCATACCTATAACACCCATAGAGGTTCTACCAGTAGGTCTTACATCTCTTTCATTGAAACGGATACACATACCATTCTTTGTTACTAGTAAAATATCTTTCTTTGAGTTTGTTGCTTTTACTTCAATTAATTCATCGTCTTCTCTAAGATTAATTGCTATAATTCCTGTCTTACGAATATTTTCATATTCCTGCATTGATGTCTTCTTTACAATACCATGCTTTGTTGCCATGAAGAGGTAACTATTTGCATTGTATTCTTTTAAAGGAATTACTGCAGTAATTCTCTCATCTGGTAATAATTGAAGTATATTTATAATAGCTGTTCCTCTGGCGGTTCTGCTAGCCTCTGGAATTTCATATGCCTTCAGTCGATATACTCTTCCTTTGTTCGTAAAGAATAAAATATAATGATGATTTGTGGTCATTAATAACTCTTCAATGTAATCATCATCAATGGTATGCATACCTTTGATTCCTTTGCCACCACGGTTCTGACTCTTGAAGTTATCTACCGTCATACGCTTTATATAACCAAGATTAGTCATAGCGATTACCGTTGGCTCATTCGGTATTAAATCTTCCATGGAAATATCGAATTCGTCGTAGCCGATAGAGGTTCTACGTTCATCTCCATATTTATCACGTATGATAGTAATCTCTTCTTTAATAACACCTAATAATTTCTTCTCATCTGCTAAAATGGCCTTAAACTTTGCTATTTTCTCTTGTAATTCTGCAAACTCAGTTTCCAGACGTTCTCTCTCTAAACCAGTTAAAGCACGTAGCCTCATATCAATGATTGATTGTGCCTGTGGATCAGTGAAATTAAAACGCTCTATTAACCTTTCTTTAGCAATACTACCATTTTTAGATGAACGTATAATTTGAATTACTTCTTCTATGTTATCTAAAGCGACTAATAAACCTTCTAAAATATGCGCTCTTTCTTCGGCTTTATTTAAATCATATTTAATTCGCCTTGTAACTACTTCTTTTTGATGCTGTAGATAATAATCCAGCATTTGATGTAAATTTAAAACTTTGGGTTCATTGTTAACTAAGGCTAGCATGATAACCCCGAAGGTATCCTGGAGTTGCGTATGCTTATATAATTGATTAAGAATTATATTGGCATTCGCATCTCTCCTAATCTCTATAACGATACGCATACCCGTTCGGTCGGATTCATCGCGAATATCTGTAATACCATCTACTTTTTTATCTTTTACTAAGTCAGCCATTTTTTCAATCAAGCGAGCTTTGTTAACCATGTAAGGAAGCTCTGTTACTATGATTCGGCTCTTTCCGTTTGCCATTGGCTCAATATCCGTTATTGCACGCATACGAATCTTACCGCGGCCAGTACGATAAGCCTCTTCTATTCCTCTAACTCCTAGAATTTCGGCTCCAGTCGGAAAGTCAGGTCCTTTAATAATCTCTAATAGCTCATCTATATCGGTATCTCGATCATGCTCAACATAATTGTCTATGATTTTTAAAACACCATTAATGATTTCACGTAAATTATGTGGCGGTATATTAGTTGCCATACCAACAGCAATACCTGAAGTACCATTAACCAATAAATTAGGAAATCTAGAAGGTAATACAGTCGGCTCTTTCTCTGATTCATCAAAGTTAGGATTGAAATCTACGGTATCCTTATTGATATCGGATAACATCTCCATAGATATCTTGCTTAACCTAGCCTCAGTATAACGCATTGCAGCTGCACTATCACCATCGATAGAACCGAAATTTCCATGCCCGTCAATCAATGGGTATCTCGTGGAAAAATCTTGTGCTAGTTTTACTAATGCATCATAGATTGAACTATCACCATGTGGATGATATTTACCCATGGTATCACCGACGATACGAGCACACTTACGATGTGGCTTATCCGGACCGTTATTTAATTCAATCATGGCATATAGAATTCTTCTCTGTACAGGTTTTAAACCGTCTCTTACGTCTGGCAAGGCACGGGAAGCAATAACTGACATTGCATAATCTATATAGGATGTCTCCATTGTTTTTCTTAAATCTACTTCATGTACCTTATCGAAGATATTTTCATCCATTGCTTTTCCTCCATTTTTCTAACAAATCTGGAATTAAAAAATAAAATTTAGTTATGACTTTAAAAGATTTTAAAATCATTAACTATTAACGCTCTAATCTTTAATTAAATATCCAGATTCTTTACATATTTTGCGTTAGCCTCAATAAATTCTCGTCTCGGCTCTACTTTATCTCCCATAAGGGTTGTAAATGTTAAGTCTATCTCGGAAGATTCTTCTTCGTTCATGGTAACACGTAGTAAGACTCGTTTCTCTGGATCCATTGTAGTATCCCAAAGTTGCTCTGCATCCATCTCACCTAAGCCTTTATAACGTTGAATTTTATTATTTTGATCCCTGCCTATTTCTGTTAGAATCTGATTTAACTCCTCATCACTATATGCATATCTAACCTTTTTATTTCTCTCAATCTTATATAGCGGTGGTTGTGCTAGATACACATGTCCTTGTTTAATTAGTTCCGGCATAAAGCGATATAGGAATGTCAAAAGCAATGTACTAATATGAGCTCCGTCAACATCTGCGTCTGTCATAATAATAATCTTATGATAACGCAATTTAGATATATCAAAATCATCAGATATGCCAGTACCAAATGCAGTTATCATTGCCCTAATCTCGTTATTTACAAGGATTCTATCTAATCGTGCTTTTTCAACATTCAAAATTTTACCTCGTAGAGGAAGAATTGCTTGTGTTGCTCTGGATCTTGCTGTTTTGGCAGATCCACCCGCAGAATCACCCTCGACGATATATATTTCACATTTTGCTGGATCTTTTTCTGAACAATCAGCCAGTTTACCTGGTAAGCTAGCACTTTCTAATGCCGTTTTTCTACGTGTTAATTCTCTAGCCTTTCTTGCTGCATCCCTTGCCCTTTGTGCTAATACCGATTTTTCGCAAATTATTTTGGCTACAGATGGATTCTGTTCTAGAAAATAAGTTAATTGCTCACTAATAATGCTATCAACGGCTCCTCTAGCTTCACTATTTCCAAGTTTCTGCTTTGTCTGTCCTTCAAATTGAGGGTCTTGAAGTTTAATACTGATAATTGCTGTTAGTCCTTCTCGAATATCTTCACCACTCAAATTAGGCTCATTGTCTTTTAAAAATTTATGCGTTCTTGCATAATCGTTAAAGGTTTTAGTTAAGGCATTTTTAAAGCCTGATAGATGAGTTCCACCTTCTGGTGTCGTTATATTATTAACAAAGCTATAGCAACCTTCATTGTAACCATTATTATGTTGCATGGCTACTTCTACATAGACTTTGTTTTTTACTCCCTCACAGTAAATAATATCAGAATATAGTGGTTCCTTATGATTATTTAAATATTGGACATACTCCTTTATACCACCCTCGTAATGAAATGATTTTTCCACGATTTCCTCTTCTCTTTCATCACGAAGTATTATTTTGAGATTCTTTGTAAGAAATGCCATTTCACGAAGTCTTTGCTTTAATACATCAAATTCAAACACGGTTTCTTCAAAGATTTCTTTATCTGGTAAAAAAGTAACCTTTGTACCATTTAAATCTGTATCTCCAACTTCCTCTAATGGAGAAATTACTTTACCTCTCTCATATCGTTGGATGTGTTTTTTACCATCGGTACATACTTCTACAACAAGCCATTCTGAAAGTGCATTTACTACAGCCGCTCCAACACCATGTAATCCACCAGATACTTTATATCCTCCACCACCAAATTTACCTCCAGCATGTAATACAGTAAAAACCACCTCTACTGCAGGCTTACCTGCTTTATGGTTAATTCCAATTGGTATTCCTCGACCATTATCAATTACCGTAATGGAACTATCTTTATTGATTATAACTTTTATTGTATCACAGAAACCGGCCAATGCTTCATCAACTGCATTATCTACAATTTCATACACCAGATGGTGTAATCCTCTAGAAGAAGTGGAACCAATATACATTCCAGGCCTTTTTCTTACAGCCTCCAATCCTTCTAATATTTGGATTTGATCTGCACCGTACTCATTATTCATAAATCTAATCCTCCAGTTCTTTGGAGGATTTCTCCTCCTGTCTTTTTAGAGGTTCTCCTCCAATTCTTATGAAATATTTATCTTGATGTTTATTTTCAAAGAATTTTTTTCTCTCTTAAATAAATCTATATAATAACCTTAGCTTCAAAAACTATGGTTTAATAACTATGATAAAGCCTGATTTTCATCTATAACCGTACCATTAACAATATGAAATATTTTATTATCATGTAATCTATGGTTTACAAATTCCTCAAGTCCAGTACAGGTAATCATGGTTTGAATGCCGCCAATACTATCTAATAATTGTGTCTGTCGCTGCCGATCCAACTCGGATAATACATCATCCAGAAGTAAGATTGGATCATCTTTAATCACAGATCTTACCAAATCTATTTCAGCCAACTTTAAAGATAGCGTTGCAGTCCTTTGTTGACCTTGCGATCCATATTTTCGAATATCAATATCTCCTAACAGGAAACACATATCATCTCGATGAGGTCCTACATTGGTCATTTTTAAATATAAATCCCGTTCTAAGGATTTATTAAGTTTTTCTTCGAATTCGGCTTCGGTGACATTAGGTTCATATTTAAGTAATAGCTTCTCTTTGCCACCGGTAAGTTTCTTATGTATTTCATAAATCAAGTCATTTAATTTCAAGATAAATTTATTTCTAGTATTTATAATATTCTTTCCATGTTCAATCAACTTAGAATCCCATATATATATTGTGTCCATTAAATTCCTATCGTAAACAATTTGCTTTAATAAGTTATTTCTTTGGGATAATGTTTTATTATAATTTGATAGATGATGAAGATATATTTTATCTAACTGACATAACTCTAAATCAAGGAATCTTCTTCTTTCAGAAGGTCCATTTTTTATAATATTTAGGTCTTCCGGCGAAAAAACAACAAGGTTAAGCATGCCAAATAATTCACCTTGTCTTTTAATTGGGATACCATCTATAGCAACCCCCTTAGCTTTATTTTTCTTTAAATGCAGATCTATCCTATGGGGGATTTTATGCTTTTCAATAATAATCCGAATATGTGCCTCTTTTTTATGGAATCTTATGATTTCTCTATCTTTACTCCCTCTATGAGATTTGGTCGTTCCGCATAGATAAATTGCCTCAAGGATATTAGTTTTTCCTTGGGCATTATCTCCATAGAGAATATTGGTACCATCATAAAAGCGCATACTTAAATCTGCATAGTTACGAAAATCTTTTAGTTCTAATGATTTGACAATCATATTTGCACCAACAATTCTTTCTGCAATAAGTAATCAATTACTTAATAATTCTAATTTTGTGTTCATTAAACTCAACGATATCACCAACATAGAGCTTCTTACCTCTTTGATAAATGATCTCACCATTAACTTTTACGTTGCCTTCTAAAATTTCTATTTTTGCTTCTACACCTGAGTTCACTAAACCGGAAGCCTTCAATGCTTGCCCGAGTTTAATATACTCTTCCCTTAATTTAATTTCCTCCATGGAACCTCCAGTATTATTATATCATTTTATGGCGATTGTTTTTATATACTACAAAAGCGAACTTGCAAAGCAAATTCGTCTTTTATAGTTTATGCAGCAACATTAATATTAACCGGTAAAATCAAATAAATATATGATTGCTCCTTATCTCTAATAAAACATGGAGCCTTTGCATTAATCAAATAGATGTCTACCGTTTCATCATCAATTACCCTTAATGCATCCAATAAGAATTTAGGATTAAAACCAATTACAATA
Organism: Clostridiales bacterium; assembly: GCA_012523925.1. Classification (GTDB taxonomy): domain Bacteria; phylum Bacillota; class Clostridia; order Lachnospirales; family Lachnospiraceae; genus Mobilitalea. The sequence continues at coordinate 16,240 of JAAYSQ010000064.1, read as the reverse complement.
TCCTTACCTTCCATTGTGATGTCAATTTCTTCATTCATAGATCCAATTGCTGTATTAATTTTTAATTCAAAGTTATTTTTATCAATATCTATAATAACAGGTTTTTTATCCGTCTCACGAATTAATAGGGATGCTCTTTCAATACAACTCTGAAGTTCTTTTTTATTGATCGATATTTTGGTTTCATAATCACTGGAAAGCATTTGATCAATACGATAATACTCTCCCTCTATTAGACGGGTTAATACTACAGTATCATCAAACTCAAATAAGGCGTGTTTATCTGTAAAATAAATATGAACCAAGGATGATACTTCGCCAGATAAAATCTTACTAATCTCGCTTAATGTTTTACCTGGTATGATTACTTTCTGTTCTTCATAAGTATCTTTTAATTCGATTTTTCGAATAGAAATCCTATGACCATCTAAAGAAATAACTCTTAACTCATTACCCTTTATTTCAAAAAGTTCACCCGTCATGATTTTATTATTTTCATTATCAGAAATTGAAAATACTGTTTGTCTGATAACTTCTTTCAGAGTGAATTGTGATAATACAACTGCATTTTCTTTTTCAATCTTAGGAAGATAAGGAAACTCTTCACTACCTCTTCCTGAAATCGAAAACTTTGCCTTTTCACAAACAATTTCTGTTAAGTGATTTGAATCTGTTGTAATAAATACATCATTATCAGGAAGTCTTCTTACAATTTCAGAGAAGACTTTTGCATTGAGTGCAACGGTACCAGTTTCAGATACAGTACCTTTAACTAAGGTTTCGATACCTAGTTCCATATCATTTGCAATTAATTTAATATATTGATCACTCGCTTCTATAACAAGGCATTCCAATATAGGCATTGTAGATTTTACAGGGATTGCTTTCAAAACTATATTAACACCATTTAATAGATCTGCTTTCTGACACTGAATTCTCATACGTGTATAACTCTCCCTTCGCATATAAATACATAAATATATAAAAGATTCTTAGAAGTCTTAATAATAGAGGGTGTGAATTTGTTGATATCCAGCTTAAACCTTTAAGAATCAAGGTTTAGAAGGAATGACAAGCCTGTTCACAAGCAATATTTTGTATGTGGAAAAGGTGGATACTATTAACAAACAAATAATGGTAAAAAATCCACAAACATTAAATTAACAAAATATCAACCAATTATCAACATGGTTTCCAGAAACTATCATCATTATGAATTTTAACAGTTTATTCTGGATTGATTTTCTTTATTAAAACATCGATGGTATTTTGCATTGTAGAATCTTTTTGTATATCCTTAGATATTTTATCAAATCCATGCAATACAGTGGAGTGATCTCTACCTCCAAGTACTTTACCAATCTCAGTAACAGAAAGTTCCGTTAATTTACGGCATAGGTACATAACAATCTGCCTTGGATAAGAAATACTTCGGCTTTTATTTTTCGAATATATATCGGAAGAAGTAATATTATAATGCTCTGCAACAACATCTACAATTAATTCAGGTGTAATAATTTTCTTTTCATTTGGAGATATAATATCCTGTAATGCCTCTTCCGCTAGTAAAAGGTTTAACTCTCTCTTCTTTAACCTTGAGAATGCTACAATCTTTGTTAAAGCACCTTCTAACTCACGGATATTTGATTTGATATTGGTTGCAATATATTTAAGAACTTCTTCATCGATCTTAAAACCGTCCAGCTCCTCCTTTTTCTTTAAAATAGCCATTCTAGTTTCATAATCTGGTTGCTGAATATCTGCCATCAAACCATGTTCGAAACGGGAACGAAGCCTATCCTCTAAAGTAAGCATTTCCTTAGGAGGGCGGTCACTGGATATAATGATTTGTTTTTTTGATTCATGTAAGGTGTTAAAGGTATGGAAAAACTCTTCTTGTGTACTTTCTTTTCCTATAATAAACTGTATATCGTCGATTAATAAGATATCAATACTTCTATATTTTTCACGGAATTGAATTGTTGTTTTCTTTTGAATAGCTTCTATTAGTTCGTTCGTAAACTTCTCGCTAGTTACATATAAAACTTTTGCATCTGGATTCTGATTTAGAACAAAATGAGCAATTGAATGCATTAAGTGCGTTTTGCCAAGACCAACGCCACCGTAGATAAATAAAGGGTTATAGATTTCTCCTGGATTCTCCGCAACTGCTAAGGAAGCAGCCCTTGCAAACTCATTATTTCCGCCGACAACGAAAGTTTCGAATGTGTATCTTGGATTCAAAAAAGTAGGAATAGTGGTTGTTTTCCTACGGGTAACAGGATTGTCCAACTTTTCTATAGAATCAATTTGACTTGCAAGAACAAAATTTACTTCATATGCTTCATTTAAGATTTCCTCAATTGATACCTTTAGTAAAAGTTCGTACTTATTTTTGATAACACTAAGACTTGGAGGACCGATCCGTTCATCATTAATTAAGATAGTAATGACATGATCCTTTACATCATATACCTTTAATGGGCGTAGCCAGGTATTATATGACACCTCGGTTATGCCATACTCCTTCACTAAGTATTCCAATATATCATTCCATTTTGCTTGAATTAAACTTTTCATTACTGCCTCCATAAATACTCACATATTTATATATTATAACAAATCCACCAATTTTTCAATGGTTTTTATAGCATTCTAATTATTTCAACAACCGATTGAATTAAATTGTGGAAAGGGTGATAATAGAATTAACATTATTAACATAAACGAAAATGTTAATAAAATCAATGATTCTTGACTTAAAAATGATTCTTCTAAACAAATTATCCACGGAAGAATCATTTTTATCAACAGATTCTTAAGAAAACCCATTATAATAGGAAGAAATTCAATCAACATGGATAATGTGGAAATTAAATTCAAACAATACTTTATGGCGACTATTCCCAAAATTTAAACTGTGACCGACTTTAAACATAGATTACTTATTGACTTGAGTTTTATTAAATAATTTAAAATGTAGACTTGCATAGAAACATGCAATTTAGAGTAATTTGGAACAAAATATATACTTGACGGGAAAGACGATAGCGAATATAATAGACATGATATTCCAAAATAAAAATATAATAGGTTAAATTCGCAAACCATTAAGTTGCGGTAAAGTTTAAAGGAGGTGTAGGGTAATGAAAATGACATTCCAGCCAAAAAAGAAATCTAGAGCAAGAGTTCATGGATTTAGAAAAAGAATGCGTACTGCTAATGGCAGAAAAGTATTAGCTGCAAGAAGAGCGAAAGGAAGAAAAGTATTATCTGCTTAGGTCGCAATTATGTGACCTTTTCTTCTATTATTGGAATAACAGGTAAATGATGAAACATACACAATCGTTAAAAAAAAATAGTGATTTTAGAACTATCTACCGTACCGGAAAGTCTTATGCGAATAAATATTTAGTTATGTATATTAAGAATAATAATTTAAATGAAAATAGACTAGGAATATCGGTAAGTAAAAAAGTTGGAAATAGTGTGATTCGACACAGGATAACTAGGTTGATTCGGGAAAGTTATCGTTTATCTGAAGATAAAATAAAAAGTGGGTATGACATTATTATTGTATCCAGAGTAGGAGCAAAAGGTAAAAGTTATAGTGAAATCGAGAGTGCTTTGATGCACTTAATTAGGCTCCATAAAATTGAGAAAAATATAGAAGTTTTCGATCAGATAGAGAGTGATATGGTAGAGGTATAGAGATGATTGTAAAGAAATTATTGATAGGTATTATTCGAATATATCAAAAATATATTTCTCCATTAAAAGGAACAACAAGTTGTATCTATACACCTACCTGCTCTTTATATGCAATTCAATCATTAGAAAAATATGGAGTTCTTAAGGGAACTTATTTAGCCGTTAAAAGAATATTAAGATGTCACCCCTTTCATAAAGGGGGATATGATCCAATTCCGTAAGTTTGGCGAACTCATTTTTGTATATCAAATTGTCATCATAATTTAGAATATTCTTGTTAAATGTCTTATATATACAACGGCTCTAAGGAGGAAAATTAGTTGGTGTTTACATTTTTAACAAAAAGAGGTGGGATTTTAGCCCCGATAGCAAGTTTGTTGGGTTTGATAATGAATGGAATATATGAGTTTTTCCATTTGTTTGGGATTCAAAATATCGCATTATCAATTATTATATTCACATTTATCACTAAAAGTTTGATGATTCCATTGACAATGAAGCAACAGAGATTTACAAAAGTTTCTTCAAGAATGAATCCAGAGTTGCAGAAGATACAAGCAAAATATAAAGGTAAGAAAGATGAAGAATCTTTAAGAAAACAACAGGCTGAAACACAGGCCGTTTATCAGAAATACGGTGCAAGCCCCACTTCCGGATGTTTACCACTTCTGATTACTCTTCCTATTATGTTTGCATTATATGCAGTGATTAATAATATACCTGCTTATGTAACGCAAGTAAAAGCATTATATGAAGCAATTGCAATTGAAATCGCTAGTATTCCAGGTTTTGAATCAGTATTAGTGGAATTAACAGAAGGTTTAAGAGTAAATGTTACTGAGTTATCAAATACAAATCAAATTATAGATGTTCTTGCAAAGTTTGGTGTAGAACAGTGGTCAGCACTAGAGACACAATTACCTCAGTTAGCAGATATACTAAATCAAAATGTTCCTAATATCATTAAAGTTAATAATTTCCTAGGTTTAAATATTACTAATGCACCAGGATGGGGATTTCCTAATATTTTAATTCCATTACTGGCAATGAGTTTACAGTTCGTGCAAGGAAAGCAGATGGCTGCTTTAAATAAGGATTCAAACAAAGATAATCCATCCGCATTAAATTCAATGAATGTAGTAATGCCAATTATGTCAGGCTTTTTCTGTATCACCTTACCAATTGGTGTAGGTATTTACTGGATTGCAACCAGTGTATTTACAATAATTCAACAATTCTTTATCAATAGATACATGGATAAAATAGATGTAGATGAACTTATTGAGAAAAGTGTAGAAAAGAACAGCAAGAAATTATCTAAAACAACTACTTCATCAACTATGTCTTTACAAGAGTTAGCAAAGAAACAAACTAAATCAATAAATAGTCCTGTTGTTGAGAAGGAAAGAGATTCTGAAAACAATAATAATACAAATAATATGAATACATCCAATGACAAATCAGAACCCCGTAATCCTAACAGTATTTCCGAGATAGCAAATCTTCTCAAAAACAGAAATAGTGAAAAGGGGGATAAATAGAATGGAGTGGAAAGAATTTACTGCAAAAACAGTGGATGAAGCTCTAACTAATGCAATGCTTAGTCTAGGAACTATAGCAGAAAACTTAGAGTATGAGGTAATTGAAAAAGAGACTAGTGGTTTCTTAGGAATGTTCGGAAAGCCTGCCAAAATACGAGTTAGAGAAAAACTTACCCTGGAGAAAAAAGCAAAGAAATTCTTGTCCGATGTAATTTCTACAATGGGGATAGATGCTGAAATTGATATTCTTTATGATGAAGTAAATTCTACATTAGATATAGATATAAAAGGTAATGAAATGGGTGTTCTTATCGGTAAAAGAGGACAAACTCTAGACTCTATTCAATATCTTATCAGTTTAGTTGTTAATAAAAATAGTGATAATTATATAAAAGTTAAACTAGATACTGAAAATTATAGAGCTAGGAGAAAGCAAACTCTTGAAAACCTTGCAAAAAACATTGCTTATAAGGTTAAGAAAACAAGAAGAGCTGTATCCTTAGAACCTATGAATCCATATGAAAGACGGATTATTCATTCCGCATTGCAGAATGATAAATACGTAGAGACCTATTCTGAAGGGGTGGATCCATACCGTAAAGTCGTAATTAATCTTAAGAAGACTTATGCCGGTAAATATAATCATAAGAATCACAAAAGTTATAACAAAAATTACAGCAGAGATTACCGTAAAGATTATAGAGAATATAAAGAGAGCAAAAATAAAGCAGTTTCTACTGAGAATGCTTAAATATACGTTATCGAATATTGAAAAGAGGGGTGTCTTAAAAGTAGACTATACTTTTAGGCACCCTTTTGTACTACTGATGTTTCGAAGGTTTATACTATTAACTTTTATCAGTATTACAGAAAAAAGACAAAGTAATAGCCTTATATAATTAAGCTATATATAGATGGTTAGGAGGGAATGGTTATGAAAACAGATACCATAGCTGCAATTGCCACTGGTTTAAGTAATGCGGGAATTAGTATAATCAGAATAAGCGGTAATGAAGCTTTCCATATAATTGATCGTATTTATCGATCGAAAAAAGGAAACAAAATATTATCCAAAGAAAATACTCATACCATTCATTATGGATATATTGTTGATCAGGATGTGGTAGTTGATGAGGTGATGGTGTCAATCATGAAGGCGCCTTCAACTTATACAAGGGAGGATGTTGTTGAAATAAACTGCCATGGTGGAATAGTTGTAACAACAAAGATTCTTGAACTTGTTATAAAAAATGGAGCAAGAATAGCAGAACCAGGGGAATTTACAAAACGTGCCTTTCTCAATGGAAGAATTGATTTATCTCAGGCTGAGGCAGTGTGTGATATAATTCAAGCAAAAAATGAATTGGCGTTAAAAAATTCAATTAACCAATTGCGTGGTGGAGAATATGAAATAATAAACTATCTAAGAGAAACGATACTTCGGGACATTGCTTATATTGAGGCTGCTTTGGATGATCCAGAACACATTAGTTTGGATGGATTTAATCAAACACTTTTTGAAAACCTTGAAAATGAAATGCAGCTATTAAAAAAATTAATTCAAGATTCTAAGAACGGAAAGATTATAAAAGAGGGAATAAAAACTGTCATTGTAGGTAAACCCAATGCCGGTAAATCCAGTTTACTTAACCGCTTGGTAGGAGAAGAGCGTGCAATAGTTACTGAAATTGCTGGCACAACACGGGATACTCTAGAGGAGACCATTAATTTGAATGGCATTACTCTAAATATTATTGATACTGCGGGAATTCGTAAAACAGAAGATGTTATTGAGAAAATGGGTGTTGAGAAAGCAGTCAAATTTGCATCGGATGCTGATTTGATCATTAATGTTATAGATTCTTCAACAGAACTCGATGAAGATGACGAAGAGATTCTTGAACTTATTAAAGACAAGAAAGCAATAATTTTATTAAATAAGTCAGATCTGGATTCTAAAATAAATAAAGATTTAATTAAAGAGAAGACGAAGCATCCAGTTATAACCATTTCTATTAAAAAAAATACTGGTATAGATGAACTTGAGAATCAAATTAAAGATATGTTCTTCCAAGGGGAAATATCTCTACATGAGGATATATATATTACCAACGAAAGACATAAGGAAGAGTTGAATAATGCCTTGCAAAGTTTAAAATTGGTAAAACAAAGTGCACTTGATGGAATGCCAGAAGATTTCTATAGTATTGATCTAATGAACGCATATGAAGCTTTGGGAAGAATTATTGGAGAAAATGTGGATGAGGATCTAGTGAACATGATTTTTAAGGAATTTTGTATGGGAAAATAAATATAAAGTATAGAATAATGAAATTTTAGTGTCTCATTTCTTTTTGTTTTGCTAGAATTTGTCTTAGATTTTGATAAAATCATGCATTAACATGAGTGTGTAAATAACTGTAAATCTAAAAGATAATGTTGATTATTCATTTTGTTTATTATATAGTTTTCTAGAATGAATAATTTATTATCTTAAACTGTGTATTGAGATACTAATTTGATATAGAAAGGGAATGGGGTAAGATATGTCTCATGTTTACGAGAGTTATGATGTTGTAGTTGTAGGGGCAGGGCATGCTGGATGTGAGGCGGCTTTGGCTTGTGCAAGACTCTCACTTAACACAATAATTTTTACAATTAGTATGGAAAGTGTAGCAATGATGCCTTGCAATCCGAACATTGGTGGAACATCTAAAGGACATTTGGTTCGGGAAATTGATGCTTTGGGTGGAGAAATGGGTAAAAATATAGATAAGACATTCATCCAATCAAAGATGTTAAATGTATCAAAAGGACCTGCTGTCCATTCACTTAGGGCACAGGCAGATAAGCAGGAATACTCCAGTTCAATGCGAAAAGTTCTTGAGAATACCCCGAATTTGACATTGAAGCAAGGAGAAGTAGTTGAAATACTTACAGAAGATAATAAGGTAACCGGAGTTAAGACATATTCCGGTGGTATTTATCCATGTAAGGCTGTTATTCTTTGTACAGGGACATATTTAAATGCGAGATGTCTTTATGGGGATACCATAACTTATACAGGTCCAGATGGATTGATGGCAGCAACACAACTTACGGAATCATTAAAAGCAATGGGAATAGAAATGTATCGGTTTAAGACTGGAACACCAGCTAGAATAGATAAACGCACTATTGATTTTAGTAAATTGATTGAGCAACCAGGGGATGAAAGAGTTAAACCATTTTCATTTACAACAAATCCAGAGGAAATTCAGAAGGAGCAGGTTTCTTGTTGGTTAACCTATACAACACCGGAGACCCATGATATTATTCGTGCCAACATTGACCGTTCTCCAATGTACTCTGGTACAATCGAAGGGACTGGTGCAAGATATTGTCCATCGATTGAAGATAAGGTTGTTAGATTTGCAGATAAGGATCGTCATCAAGTTTTTATCGAGCCGGAAGGTAATTATACAAATGAAATGTATATATCAGGATTGTCCACTTCTTTACCAGAGGATGTTCAAGTGGCTATGTATCGTTCAGTTCCAGGTTTAGAAAAGTCGAATATTGTAAAAAATGCTTATGCCATAGAGTATGATTGTATTAATCCAATGCAGTTAAAACCATCCCTAGAATTCATGAATATTGAAGGATTGTTTAGTGGTGGCCAGTTTAACGGTAGTTCAGGATACGAAGAAGCGGCAGCGCAAGGATTAATAGCAGGAATTAATGCGGCAATGAAGATTATGGGTAAGGAACCACTTATATTGGATCGTTCAGAAGCATATATTGGTGTTCTTATTGATGATCTTGTGACAAAAGCGACCAACGAACCTTATCGTATGATGACCTCAAGAGCAGAATATAGACTAATTCTAAGGCAAGATAATGCGGATCTTCGCTTAACAAAGAAAGGTTATGAGGTTGGTCTAATTGATGAAGAAAGATATCTTAAATTAATAGAAAAAGAAAATCAAATTAACAATGAAGTTGAACGATTAAATCATATTGTAATTGGTGCAAATAAAAAGGTACAAGATCTATTAAAACAATTGGGAAGTACTCCACTAAATACAGCAACTACTTTAGCGGACCTTATACGTCGTCCTGAGTTAAATTATGAAGTATTAGCCTCCATAGACCCGGATCGTCCTGTGTTACCAGAGGATGTTATTGAACAGGTGAATATTAATATTAAATATGAGGGTTATATCCGTCGACAGTTGAAACAGGTAGAGCAATTTAAAAAACTAGAAAATAAAAAAATACCAGATGATATAAACTATGATGAGGTTCCAAGTTTAAAGGAAGAAGCTAGACAAAAGCTTCAGATGTTTCGACCAATTTCCATAGGACAGGCATCAAGGATATCGGGAGTATCTCCTTCAGACATATCCGTATTAATGATTTATCTATCACAGCTTCGTTCATCTAAAGCAAAGCAAGAGGAGTAAGGTAGTATGAAAAACAATATTTATGCTGGAATCGATCTTTTTGAAGATGGTTTACAGGCTCTGAAAATTGAGTTATCTGATCACCAGAAACAACAATTCATTCGATATTATGAATTACTTATTTCTTGGAATAAGGTAATGAATTTGACTGCGATAACCGATTTTTCAGAAGTTATACTGAAACATTTTATCGATAGTTTATCTATAGTAAAAATAATATCACCAAATGGAAAAAAAATAATTGATGTTGGAACCGGAGCGGGATTTCCGGGTATACCCATAAAAATAGCTTTTCCTGAAACTCAAATTGTTTTGTTAGACTCTTTAAATAAAAGAATTAAATTCTTGAATGAGATTATTCAATTATTAGAATTAAAAAATATTGAGGCAATACACGGTCGTGCTGAGGATTATGGGAAAAATATAGAATACAGAGAAAAATTTGATCTTTGTGTTTCCCGAGCTGTTGCAAATCTATCATCGCTATCGGAATACTGTATCCCATTTGTAAGATTAAATGGAAGTTTTATTTCCTATAAATCAGGGAAAGCCAGTGAAGAAATAGATGCAGCTCTGCATGCTATCAAAACCTTAGGAGGCAAGATCACGGCAACAACGGATTTTTTATTGCCAAATACTGATATGGATCGAACATTAGTTAGCATACAGAAGATTAAGTCTACACCTAAAAAATATCCTAGGGCTGCTGGAAAACCTTCCAAAGAACCGTTATAATGAATTTTATACACAGGAGAAAGTAAAAATGATAGTACAAGGAAAGCTATTAACCAATCAGGATGATTTATCCGAAGTTTATAATATTCGAAAGAAAGTATTTATTGATGAAATGGGGATTTCCGAAGCAGAAGTATTTAATAATCTAGATACCTATGCAGTTCATGTTTTAGTCTATGAGGGTATACAAAGGAAAGCTGTTGCAACCGGAAGTATGAGTTATAATGGTAGCTTATGTTACATTTATAATGTAGCGGTTATGAAAGATGCCCGAGATAAAGGATATGGTGATCTGGCTATTCGGCAATTGATTGGTAAGGCTTTTTCTTCTAGAATTAATACGATTCATGTAAAAACAACACTAGATTGTAGATCATTTTTTGAAAGATTAGGATTTAAATCTTTAAAGGAGGATAAGTGTTATTATAATTCTCCTTATATAGAGATGGTTTTAATAGAGGAAAGTTATATAGCCGGATGCAAAAGAAGGTAATAATGAATATTATATATATAAGGGATCCTTCCTTGTTGTGTATTTATTATTTGAGAATTTTACATTAACAAGAAGTAGGCTCCCTTTTATAGTACCAATTAGGCATTTTAATCCATATAAAAAGTTTGCATAATTAGTTATAATTAAATGATTAAAATGTAAAATGTTAATAAAAATCAGAATTTGTCATGTTATGTACTTTAAAAATAACAAAATATGTTATAATATATAGGTGTAAATATTTTCATATCAAATTTTAATTAATTTGAGTAGAAAATAAGCAAATAGTCAAATATATCCCCCTATATATAAATTGTTGCCGGGACATTGAAAGGAAGCATAAATCATGGAAGACAACAATACATGCAATAAGAATCATAGTGTAGATTGTGTTAACCGCTCAATTAGTTTTCTTAAGTATTTATATTCCGAATGTGAAGAAGAATTAAATGGTTTAGAACTAAACCGTAAGAATTACTCTGAACTTTTAAAAGAAAAGGAAAATATACTATCTGAGAATAAAAAAGAATTAATACCTAATATCGATGTTTTTTCACCTATTTATAAGATGCCATTTGATTCATCTGCTGATATTAATAGAGAAATAAATGTAATTAATGAATATATTGACAAATCAGATAAATATCAATTAAAATTAGCTAAAAGAAAAGAAAGTATAGAAGATACTTTAAATTGCATTAATTATCTTATAAATTCATCTCTCAAAAATTCAGATCAAAGCAAAGGATTAAACATTCTCGAAGCTCAGGAAAAAGATAGACAAAGAATTGCCGGAGAATTACATGATTCGACAGTACAAAACCTTACAAGTTTAGTACATAAAACAGAGTTATGTATTAGATTAATGGATATTGATGCGATACGCGCAAAGTTAGAATTAATTACAATGTCGAATACTGTCAAAACTATAATTAATGATATGAGAAATATTATATTTAATTTAAAACCAATGACTTTATCAGATTTGGGATTAAATCTTACTATTGAGCATTTTATAAATCAATTAGAAAAAGAAAATGATATCAAAGTAAGATTTACGCATAATGATGACATTAAAAATCTTAAACCTGTTATTAATACCACGATTTTTCGCATTATTAAAGAATCATGTTGTAATGTTATTAAGCATGCAAAAGCAACTTTAATAGATATTAATATTGTATATAACGATAATAATATTGAAGTCACTGTAAAAGATAATGGAATTGGATTTGATATAAAGAAAATTAATTATGAAAACAATAAATCTAACTTTGGTTTATCTATTATGAAGGAAAGAATAGCATTACTATCTGGTTCTTTGCAAATACAATCAGAAAAAGGGAAAGGTACAATAATTAAAGTTAAGGTACCTGTATCAATAAACAAGGAGGACGAAGATGACAAAACCTATTAACATAATGATTGCTGATGATCACCATATGGTGAGAGAAGGGTTGAAACAGTTATTAGAACTAGAAGGAGACATCGTTGTAAATGCAGAAGCAGATGATGGAGTTCAATGTATTGATATGCTTAAAGAAAAACAGACTGATGTTTTATTGTTAGATATTAATATGCCGAATATGAATGGTTTACAGGTGCTCAAACATTTACGCAAAAAAAATAATGATGTAAAGGTCTTAATCCTTACGATCCATAACGAAGTAGAGTATTTAGTCAAAGCTGTTGAAATCGGTGTAGACGGATATGTTTTGAAAGATTCTGAATCTGCATTATTGAAGAAAGCAATCTATTGTGTGTATAATGGTGAGACATTTATTCAACCAGAATTGGCTCCTGTTTTAAATAAAAGACTTGATCAAAAAAATAGTGCTGCCAGTAATAGTTCCCTGACAAAAAGAGAAATTGAAGTACTAAAGTTATTGGCAGAAGGTCTCTTTAATAAAGAAATTGCTTATACTTTGAATATTAGCGAAAAAACTGTAAAGAATCATGTTTCTAATATTTTTAAAAAAATCAACGTTTCAGATCGTACGCAGGCGGCAGTGTATGCCATTAAAAATAACATAGTTGATATATTCTAAATTTCAGAGAAGGTATGAAATAAAGCACATATATTATCGTATATTAATTAAATAGGATAATACAAGAGGAAATGTTCCACGTGAAACATTTCCTCTTGTATTATCCTTAACACATAACTCATAATAAATGTTATTAAAATAGAATCGAAGAGGAAGCAAAGTTCTAGTAGAAGCCCTAATAAGAATAAAAAAATATTCTGATATTTATGATTGTCTTTTATATCTACAACAGTATTGATATTGGTATTCTTGTATTCCCATTTTAATAATTATTAATTTATACTTATTTATCAATTTTATAAGAATATAAAATTGATAAATATGCATGAGACTGTTAACTGTTTTACAACAAATAATCAAAATATAATAGAATTATATATTCTAAAATCATAGAAGACATCTCTACCATGATTGATTACTTGATTTTTCTATTTAATGTTGTAGAATTAAGAACTTTTTTAGATCACTCCTTGTATTAATTAGTCAATATTATAATGCTTCATATAAATTTTAATTAAACTAATACAAAATAATATACTATATCTATTCTGGTATCGAATCTTTTTAATGATTGATTAGATATTATTCTCCTTAAGTATCTATATAATTTTAAAGCTAGTGGTATTCTATTATTAGTTTGTAAAATTACATGTAATAGTAGGTATTTATAAAAATCATACAAAATATGCTCTATTAAATCTAAACTGGCTATTTTATATATTAATTTCTATCATAATACCTATATTAACTATTAGTAAATATTTGTACTGAGTTAATATGCTTGTACCATAAACTTATAACTGAGTAGATATATCAAGAAGTTTTTAAAATTTATCCATATAGCAGTAAAATTAAAAATTAGATATCGTTAAACGAAAATAATGTTTCACGTGAAACATTATATGTGCTATATAATGTAACATTAAATTTTAAAACAAATATTCAAATCAACAATATCTGATTAAGATAGGATTACTTATAATATAACAGAATTTATATAAAGCTGGTCAAATTTATGATTTTGATTATAAAATATGTTTGAATAAAAAATCGTGAGCGATATATATAAGTGATATATATAAATATCAGTCTTAATTAAAAATTGGGTTATGCTGATAAATACCTTATCAAATAAATATAGTTAGAGTCTGTCAAAGAAAAAACTTCATAATAAAGAAACCCATTTTAAGAGATGTTGAGTTAAGAATACACATTATTCTTTTATTATGATGGTAAAATGGCAAAGTATCTATAGATATAAACTATATTTAATGATATAATTAAAATTGTGTAATTAATATGGTAATATAACCTTGGAAGGGTGGAATTTATATGGCGAGAATTATTGCAATAGCAAATCAAAAAGGTGGAGTGGGAAAGACAACTACATCAATTAATTTATCTGCTTGTTTAGCTGAGAAAAACAAGAAAGTACTTACAGTAGATATTGACCCTCAAGGTAACACCACTAGTGGACTTGGCATCGATAAGAATAATTTAAATAATTCGATTTATCAGATGATGATAGGAGAATGTTCTTTAGAAGAATGCCGTATTGTTGATCAATATAGTAACTTGGATCTATTACCTTCCAATGTAAATCTTGCTGGAGCAGAGATTGAGTTAATAGGAATTGATCACAGAGAGTACATATTAAAGGATCACCTCAATAAAGTTAAAGATGATTACGATTTTATACTTATCGATTGTCCCCCTTCATTAAGCACGCTTACTGTGAATGCAATGACTGCTGCGGACACAGTCTTAGTTCCGATTCAATGTGAATTCTATGCTTTGGAAGGATTAACCCAATTGCTTCATACTATTAATTTAGTTAAGCAAAGATTAAATCCAACTTTGTATATTGAAGGCGTTGTTTTTACAATGTTTGATGCAAGGACAAACCTTTCTTTAGAAGTTGTTGAAAATGTAAAGGAAAATCTCAATCAAAATATTTATAAAACAATAATACCGAGAAATGTAAGGCTAGCTGAGGCTCCAAGCCATGGTATTCCAATAAATATTTACGATCCGAGGTCAGCAGGGGCGGAGGGTTACCGTCAACTAGCTGATGAAGTAATTGAAAAGGAACAAAATGATTTTGAAATCATGGTTGCTTCTCAAGAAGAAAGAAAACCAAAGAAAAGGACACGAAGAAGTAAATAAAATATAGATATATAGATAATTTCACATCTAGTTGAGATACATTTACAGTAAACAGATACACATTCTATTGCACTTTTCTTATGTATTTATAAGAAAGAAAGGCAAGGAATATGTATCGGTTACATAGAAACTTAATTAATTTGTCTGCTTTTGAAATTATCTATTGAATGACTTATTGTGTAAGGAGGATTACAATGGCCATAAAGAAGGGACTAGGTAAAGGTCTTGATAGCATGATACCGGGACCTGTTGTAACAAAGAAAACTGAAAAAGAAAATAATGTTTCACGTGAAACATTAATAAATATAAATCAAATTGAGCCAAACAAATCACAACCAAGAAAAAACTTTGATGAAGATGCTTTGCAAGAACTTGCAGATTCTATAAAGCAATATGGCGTAATTCAGCCATTGATTCTTCAGAAAAGAGATAATCATTATGAAATTATCGCTGGTGAAAGAAGATGGCGCGCATCTCGGATTGCCGGATTAAAGGAAGTACCTGCAATAATTAAGGAATATAGCCCACAAGAGATTGTTGAAATTGCTTTAATTGAAAATATACAAAGAGAAGATTTAAATCCAATCGAAGAGGCTATGGCATATAAAAGGCTAATTCAAGAGTTTAACTTAAAACAGGATGACGTAGCAGAAAGAGTTTCAAAAAGTAGAGCAACGATAACAAATTCAATGCGTTTACTGAAATTAGATGAAAGAGTTCAAGAAATGTTAATAGGTGATATGATTACTAGTGGACATGCTAGAGCTTTGTTGCCAATTGAAGATTCTGAGAAACAATATAACACGGCCTGTAAAATATTTGATGAAAAGTTGAGTGTACGTGAAACAGAAAAACTAGTAAAGAGCATATTGAAGGAGAAACCTCAGTCGGAAATTGCCTCTACCATAGAAGATAATTTGATATATAGAGATTTAGAAGATAAAATCAGAAATATCATGGGAACAAAAGTATCAATACGAAAAAATAAGAATAATACGGGTAAAATCGAAATAGACTATTATTCAATTGAGGAATTAGAAAGATTAATGGATTTATTTCAAACACTTGCTGAGTAATTAACTTATTGAATTAGTAGTTATA
>JAAYSQ010000320.1 GCA_012523925.1 Clostridiales bacterium | reverse complement strand
GCTTCTGTTATTGAGAAAGGAACAACTAATGGTACCCTTACAAACTTAGACGGAGTTTATACCCTAAATGTAAGCTCTAATTCTATACTCGAAATAAGTTATGTAGGTTATGAGTCCCAAACCATAAATGTAAATGGGCAATCGACTATTAACATTGAATTGGAAGAAAGTTCTTTCTTGCTCAATGAAGTGGTCGCTATAGGCTATGGAGTTCAGAAGAAGAAGCTTAGCACAGGTGCTACTGCACAAGTAAAAGGAGATGAATTGGCTAAATTAAATACCACAAATCCTCTTCAAGCTCTTCAAGGGCAAACTCCAGGTGTACAGATCTCCTCAACATCGGGACAACCCGGTGCTGATATGAAGGTTACGGTTCGAGGGCTTGGTACTATTGGAAACTCCGGTCCTCTTTATATTATTGATGGAATTGAGGGTGATATCAGTGTGTTGAATGCTGCTGATATTCAATCCATTGATGTTTTGAAGGATGCTGCTTCTGCTGCTATTTATGGAGCTCAAGCAGCTAATGGGGTTATTTTAGTTACCACTAAGCAAGGATCTAAAGGCAAAAGTCAGGTCTCATTCGATGCTTATTATGGCATACAGAATGTTGCTCGAAAATCCAAATTATTGAATGCTAATGAATATATGGGAATAATGAATGAACAAGCTCTGAATTCAGGCTCCTCTATCATTGATTTTGGGTCTATGGAAGGGCTTGCTGATACGAATTGGATTAATCAAATGTTTAAGGATAATGCCAAGACTGAAAATTATTCACTAAATGTAAGTGGAGGAAGTGAATCTTCCGTTTATGCCCTATCGTTAAATTATACTGGTCAAGAAGGTATCGTAGGAGGAAGAGAGGTATCCGATTATCAACGGTATGGTTTCCGTATCAACACAGAACATAAACTCTATAAGGATATCTTGAAGGTAGGGCAACATCTAAACTTTAATTATATAAAAAATAAAGGTATTAGTGTAGGTAATCAATATAATAATACCCTGCGTCGAGCTTTCATGACTTCACCCTTATCTCCTGTATATAGTGATAATAACATTTACGATAGTCCTTATAATGATACTAGTAATTCTCCTTGGTTTACTGGAGATAGTAACCCTTATGGATTAATGATGACTAATTCAAATAATAAGAATGACACCCAAAAATTGCTGGCAGATATTTATGTTGAGTTAGAGCCTATAAAAAGCTTAAAAATCAAGTCAGTCTTCGGTATTGATTACTATGCATCAGAGTATCGTGATTATACCCCTTTTTATCAGTTTTCAGTGTATGATTATAATAAAGACCATACTACAACTTCTCAGAATATGAGTAAAGGGCATACCTTGACTTGGACTAATACAGCAAGTTATGATTTTACATTGAGTGATGATCATATGTTCAATGCGTTAATCGGTATGGAAGCGGTTCGTTATCAAGGCACATACCTGAATGCATCCAATTGGAATTTATTGTCTCAGTTTAACGATTTTTCTCATGCTTATCTAGATAATACAACAGGACAAGCTCATCTTGATGACGATGGTAATGTTGTAGAAACGAGAGGAGTAGGTGGAGGACCTGAACACGAATATCGTCGTGTATCTTATTTTGGACGTATTGGATATAATTATAAAGAAAAATATATGTTCAATGCTACCTTACGTGCTGATGGTTCTTCTAAGTTTGCCAAAGGCCACAGATGGGGGTATTTCCCTTCATTTTCTGCAGGTTGGGTTATTACTAATGAAGACTTTATGCAAAATATAGTAAACGGAAATGTCTTGGATTTCTTGAAACTTCGTTTAAGTTGGGGACAGGTTGGTAATCAAAATATTAGTGATGATCAATATACTGCACCTATTAATGCCTCAACCGGTTATTCCGGTGATAATCCTGCTGCGTATTATAACTTTGGAACAAACAAAACAAATGTACCGGGAGCGTATCCCAACCGTTTGTCGAATGAAGCTATTAAATGGGAAACTTCTGAGCAGTTGAATATTGGATTTGATGCTTATTTGTTTAGAAACCGATTAGGGTTCAATACTGATTTTTATATTAAAAAGACAAAAGACTGGTTAGTAGTAGCACCCATTTTAGCTACAGCTGGAACAAATCCTCCATATATCAATGGCGGTGATGTTAAAAATACTGGTATTGAATTAGGATTGACCTGGAGGGATAATATAGGGAAATTCAATTATAATCTAGGAATAAATGGAGCCTATAATAAAAATAAAGTAGGCAAGATACCGACTGAGGATGGAATTATCCATGGAGATGTTAATATGTTATATGACAATTCCGAGGAATTTTACCGTGCGGAAAATGGACATGCAATAGGGTATTTTTGGGGGTATAAGACTGTGGGAATTTTTCAAAATCAGGAAGAAATTGATGCTTGGAAAACAGAAGGTAAAGGAATATTACAAGCTGATGTAAAACCCGGAGATGTAAAATACGCTGACCTAAATGGAGATGGTAAGATTGACGCAAATGATAAAACAGATTTAGGGAATGGCATGCCAGACTTTACCCTGGGCTTCAATATCGGCTTTGAGTATGAAGGATTTGATTTTAGTTTAAATGCGAATGGTGCCATTGGTAATAAAATAGTGCAATCCTATCGGAATCATACGAATAAACAGGCTAACTATACCACTGAAATACTTAATCGCTGGACCGGTGAAGGTACCTCTAATAAAATTCCTCGTGTAACAGAGACAAACATTAACTGGCAGTTTTCTGACTTGTATATACACAATGGAGATTATCTCCGCATCAATAATATTACCATAGGGTATGATTTTTCTAAGCTTATCAACTGGAAATATATTAGTCAATGTCGTCTTTATGCATCAGTTCAAAACGCATTTACCTTTACAAAGTATAATGGGATGGATCCTGAAATAGGCTATGGTACTTCATCTTGGGTATCGGGCATTGATTTAGGATATTATCCTCGTCCAAGAACTTATTTGTTCGGTATAAATCTTAAATTTTAATCATTA
Organism: Clostridiales bacterium; assembly: GCA_012523925.1. GTDB lineage: Bacteria > Bacillota > Clostridia > Lachnospirales > Lachnospiraceae > Mobilitalea. Next base: position 7,103 of record JAAYSQ010000320.1, on the reverse strand, counting down.
ACTAGAAAACTATGAATAAGTTTAAATATATATTAATTGTAATGACTATAGGTCTAGTCTTTTCTTCCTGTACTGATAGTTTCCTTGACACAGAGTCTAAGACTAACTTGAATGAGGATAATTTTTATAAGACTTTAGACGATATGGAAATGGCTCTTGTTGGATGTTATGATGGGTATCAAAGAACGACATCAGATGGGGGAGTATCCTTTTATCTTACTTCAGAATTGCTTTCTGATGATTGTTTTGGTGGTGTAGGGAATACGGATGCCCGTAATTATCAAGTAATAGATCGTTTTGACATCTCACAATCTCCCTCTGATAATAATATTTTTAATCAAACGTGGACAAGTTATTATGCAGGTATCTTTAGATGTAACAAATTGTTGCAAAAAATGGAAGGAGTTGACTGGGGAGAAGAATCTGCAAGTACGGTAAATCGAATTGCCGGAGAAACTCGTTTCCTTCGTGCTTTAATGTATTTTGATTTGGTTCGTTTATTTGAACGTGTACCTTTATTGACGGAACCAACTACAGAGAATATTTCACAAGCTAATCCGGAAGATACCTATAAGTTAATAGTTGAAGATCTAAAATTTGCTGCTGATCATATTCCTGCTGATGCTTATCCAAAAGCAGAGGCTGAGGAAAATGACGGACGTGTCACTCCATTTGCAGCAAAGGCTTTACTTGCAAGAGTTTATTTATTCTATACAGGGTATTATGGTAATGATGATCTTGGTATAACAAAAGCTGAAGTATTGGCAGGATTGGAAGATATCATTGATAGTCAAGAATATGATTTGGTAGAAGATTTCAAATCATTGTGGCCGGCTGCTAGTTATATACCCAATGAAGAAAAGAATACATTAGATAAAACGGGTTTTGCAGGAGAAGGGAATGTTGAAACTGTATTTGTTCAAAAGTTCAATAATACATCCGATTATAACGGTATGGTGGATGGTAATCGTTGGTTGGTGATGATGGGATTGCGCAATACGAATTGGTCTCCATACGGAAAAGGTTGGGGAGCTTGTACTGTGAATCCAAAGTTGGTAAATGCTTTTTCAAATAATGATAAAAGAAAGACCGCCTCAATCATTGATATTGTAAAAGAGGGTATAAACGAAGTGTTTGATATAAAGGATCAAAGAGAATATACAGGGTATACCGTTAAGAAATATACTCCTACGGCTTTTCCGGATGGAACGTCGGATACAGGAGGTGATATGGATTTTCAGGTGTCTCAAGATCAGGACTATGTAGTCATTCGTTATGCAGATGTCCTTTTAATGGCAGCAGAATTAGGTTCAAGTAATGCGCAAAATTATTTTGATAGAGTGCGTCAGCGTGCAGGTCTTAGCTCTAAAAGTGCCACTTTGGAGAATATTTTAGAGGAGCGCCGATTTGAGTTTGCATTTGAAGGCATCCGTTATTGGGATTTACTTCGTCAAGGTATTGATGTGGCTGCCTCTACCATTGCCCAAACACAAAAGGTATTAAGTGGAAATGCAGAAGATGAAGTAGTAATTAGTGCTGATAATATAAAGAAAACAAGAGGATTTATGCAAATTCCTAATACACAGATAACATTATCTAAAGGAGTCCTTGTCCAAAATGAGGGTTGGTAATAAACTTAAAACTAGTAATTATGAAAAAAACATTTAACATATTCACATTATTTGCTCTTTTTGCTGTGATCTTTGCATCTTGTTCTCCGGATGATCCTAGTCTGGGAAAAAAGAGTGTGAAGGTTGAGGATTTAGTAGAAGGAATCGCTTTCAAGATTGAACATGATGTGGTAAATCCAAACATCATTTATCTTACAAGTTTAATGGGAAATGAATATACTCCACTTTGGGAACATCCGCAAGGGCGTAGTCAAAAACAAAAAGTGACTTTGAATATGCCTTTCCCTGGTGAATATGAAGTTACATTTGGTGTTCAGACCAGGGGTGGAATAGTCTATGGTGAACCGGCTTCTTTTACTGTCGAGAATTTCTATGCTGATTTTGTCAATGATGAACTTTGGACAATGCTTTCAGGTGGAGTTGGTAAATCTAAAACTTGGTTTTTGGATTTAGATGCTGATGGTGTAAGTCGTCGTTTTAATAGTCCAATGTACTTTTTTACAGAAACTTATAATTGGGATGCCTTACATACCGCTTCGGGAGAAAATTATCTTGATGCTGATGTATGGGATTGGAAGAGAGCAATAACTCCCTTGGCTGGAGATGACGGTAATGCTTTATGGTATTGGTTGGCAGATTGGGAAGGCAATCAATGGATGTGTGCTGCTTCCGATTTTGGAACAATGACTTTCGACCTGATGGATGGAGCTAATGTGGTTGTTGATCAACAAGCTTATGGTTTAGGAACTTCTCAAGGTACCTATATGATAAATACAGACGATCATACCATTGCTTTTACTGATGCTTATCCACTTCATGTCAATGAAAGGACAGACGAGGTAAAAAATGCTACAGGATTTAATATTTTGTATCTTTCAGAAGACTTCTTGCAAATCATGGTGGTTCCATCAGGGACTTGTTTCAATTATATTTCAGAGGATTTTAAAGCTAATTGGGTAGCGGGTGAACCTGAGCCTCCTTACAGTGGGAATGCTAATGATGATCTAACCTCTACTTTCACAAAAAAATGGCAAATGTCTGTTAATAGTCCATATAACTGGACAGCTTTAGATGGTTCGTTCCTAAACAACTGGAACTCTCCCGATGATTATATGGTTGCAGGATTCGACTATGATGAGTCAATGATAAAGAATATCTCATTGACTATGACAAAGACCGGCGAGAAGTCAGGTGATTATCTGTTTACAACTGGTGTAGCGGAAGAGCTGAAAGGAACATATCGGGTGGATGATAGTAATAATATAATTTTTGATCAGGATATTGATTTTGCTATTTCCGGTTCACAAAATTTAAATACGACAAAGAATAAATCTCTGCGTATAATTCGTTCTGAAATGAATGAATCGGGAGAATTATCCGGCTTATGGATAGGTAAACGTTCTGAATCCGAGGCTAATTATATGGTTTATCATTTTGAGTTAGTAACCTCTTCTTCAAGTGAAGAAGAGGGAATCAGCATCACTTTTGATAATTCAAAAATAGTATTTGGTGATTTGGAAGATAATGGAAATTTAAGGATAGAGATCTACAATGAATATGGAAGCACTGGCTTGAATCCCCCTGTTAATCCTTCTGATTTTATTTTTGATAAAAGTATTTCAGTTACTTTTTCATTAGATGACATTACTTTAAAAGAAGGAGCAAAAGGTAGTTATTCTGCAGCCATTTCTTTTGCTGATGCAGATTGGTCCTCACAATATTGGGGAGGTGGATCCGGAGATACCACCGTTACCGGAAATGGAACATATACTGTTTGGTGTTCACCGGAACCTAAAGGTGCCGATGGCCTGATGGTTTTTACTGTTGATATTGAAGACCTGGCCCAAGAGGTAGTTGACTTAGGTGCAATAACTGTAATGTTAAAGGAGATTACCATAAAATAATAGATTTACATAAGAATGAATTAAGACTTAAGTGGATTAGATGTCTATTTCATAATAAAATCCATTAGATGAAAAAGTGCATTCAATTTTTGTTAATAAGTGTATGTTTGATAATTTCAGGATATGCTTGTTCTGATGATGACTCCCTTGTTCCGGAAATGATTGTTTCCAAAGATAAGATTGTTCTATCTAAAGATGGAGACCTTGAGTTTTTTCATATCAAAACAAATCTGGAATGGTCTATTTCAAGCTCCAAAACTTGGTGCTCTGTAGAACCCAGTTCCGGAAAGGGAATAGGTACCATTAAGATTGCTGTTTCAGCTAGTGAGAATACAACGACTGACATAAGGAATGCCGTGCTTTCTATTAAAACCAAAGATGAAAGTTTTGTAAAAACAATGGAAGTTGAACAACTACAGCGTGATTTATTGGTTATTGAGACAAAAGAATATGATGTAAAAGCGGAAGGCGGAAACATCATAATCAATGTGCAAACATCTGGTTCGTACAATGTGGCTGTAGATAAGGATTGGATTCAAAAGTCGGCAGTCGTTGAATCGGTATCAGATTTATCAGTTGTATTCACAGTTTCCGAGAATGCTACTATTTTCAAAAGAAGTGGTTCCATAACCTTTAGTATAGGAGACTTATCCGAAACTGTTATGATCCGTCAGGCTGCTGCAGATTTGTATGTTGAGGCTGATAAAACGGGAGTGGAGAGTGATGCTACGGCTTTAGCAAAAAAAATGAAGATTGGTTGGAATCTGGGCAACACCTTAGAGGCAACAGATGGCTTCACAGCCAGTGAAACCTTGTGGGGCAATCCTGTAACATCTAAAAAGTTGATAGATGCTGTGAAAGCAGCAGGATTCAATACCGTACGTATTCCCTGTGCTTGGAATGCATATATAGAAGATGAATCTACTTATAAAATAAAAGATGTATGGCTTGCCCGTGTAAAAGAAGTCGTAGATTACTGTATGGATAATGGTATGTATGCCATCATCAATATACATTGGGATGGGGGATGGTTAGAGGAAAACCCTACATATGACAAAAAAGAAGAAGTGAATGAAAAACAGAAGGCTTTATGGCAACAGATAGCTGTGTACTTTCGTGATTACAATGAGCAGCTTCTTTTTGCCGGAACCAATGAAGTACATGCTGGATATACTGAGCCAACAAGTGAGAATATAAGCGTACAATTATCTTACAATCAAACATTTGTTGATGCTGTACGTTCCACAGGAGGCAAAAATACTTGGCGTAATCTGATTGTACAATCTTACAATACAAACATTGATTATGCTGTGAAATATCTAAAGATGCCAACCGATGAAGTAGTGAATCGTGTAATGGTAGAAGTCCATTATTATGATCCTTATGAATTCTGTCTGCGGGAAGAGAACTCTGTTTTTCTGTGGGGAAAGGATTTCAAAGGGGAAGGTACAATTTCATGGGGACAGGAAGCTTGGGCCGATGAACAGTTTGAAAAGCTAAGAAGAAACTTTGTAGATAATGGTATCCCTGTATTATTAGGAGAGTATTGTGTTATGCTAAGATCTTCATTAGGTGCGGCAGATTATGAGAATCATATAAAATCTCGAAATTATTATTTGAATTACATTACTAAAGCTGCTGTAAAAAATGGGGTTATCCCCATATATTGGGATAGTGGACATACAGGGGATAAGGCTTCTGGATTGTTTGATCGATTAACCGGAGAACAAGTCCATGTCGATGCAATACAAGCTATTATGGGTAGTGGTGTTTAAGAATACTTATTACTACTAAGTTATGTATGAATGCGTAATTAAGGATTGGGAATTTTCCCAGTCCTTAATATTAAATACGTTTAATAAAGAAAGTGAAATATGAAAATTCAACATTACATATTATTATCTATTTTGTTTTTTTCCTTTTCCTGTTCTTCACAAACTACAGTAAGAGAGGTTTTAGATTTTACTGAAGGTTGGCGATTTTATTTGGGAGATGTAGAAGATGCAGAAAAACCTGATTTTGATGATTCTTCATGGCGAGTGCTTAATCTTCCACACGATTGGAGTATAGAAGCGGATTTTTCTTTGGTTAATCCTGCTACACCTGGTGGAGGAGCTTTGCCGGGAGGAGTAGGGTGGTATAGGAAAACCTTTGAGGTTTCGGAGTTTGATAAAGAAAAAACCATTTATATAGATTTTGATGGCATATATATGAATAGTTCGGTATGGATAAATGGTCAATTTTTAGGTAACCGTCCGAATGGTTATATTTCGTTTCGCTATGATTTAACTCCTTATCTAAAATATGATGAAAAAAACATCCTTACCGTAAAAGTTGATAATTCGGCACAACCTAATTCCCGTTGGTATACGGGTTCCGGGATTTATCGTAATGTATGGTTGACAAAAGTCAACTCCACGCATGTTGACCAGTGGGGTACCTATGTTACCACACCGACGATTTCTGAAACCTCTGCTGAAGTAAAGGTCAATACAACGATAAGGAATAAGGGGGATGCATTGGATGGGAGAATTTTAACCTCGTTGATTGACGCTAACGGACAGATAGTTGTACAAACGCATTCTCCCTTCTTTATGGAGAAAGATGCTTCTATAGAGGTAGATCAACTGCTGACTCTATCAGATCCTCAATTGTGGTCTATTGATAATCCTTATCTGTATACAGTGCTTACACAGATTATGAAAGGAGATCAATTAATGGATGAATATAGGACCAATGTTGGTATCCGTCATTTTAATTTTGACGCAGATAAAGGTTTCTTCCTGAATGGTAATCCCCTTAAGATATTAGGGGTATGTCTACACCACGATTTAGGGGCTTTAGGTGCAGCTGTGAATGAAAGAGCCATTGAAAGACAACTTGAAATATTGAAAGCGATGGGATGTAACGGCATACGTACAGCACATAATCCTCCTGCTCCTGAATTATTGGAGTTATGTGATAAAATGGGATTCATTGTGCAAAATGAAATCTTTGATGTATGGCGTAAACGTAAAACGGAGTTTGATTATTCGCATTATTTTCCGGAGTGGCACGAACAAGATCTAAAGGATTTTGTCCTTAGAGATCGCAACCATCCGTCAATTTTTATGTGGAGCATAGGAAATGAAGTGCTCGAACAATGGTCGGATATTAAGGCTGACACAATGGATATGCAACAGGCGAATATGATTTTGAATTTTGCGAATACATTGAATAAGCCGGATGTTAAGACACAGGATTTACATATTAATTCATTACTTGCAATCAAGATGGCAGATATTGTGCGCAAACTTGATCCAACGCGTCCCATAACTTCAGGAAATAATGAAACTGAACCTACGAATCATATTTTCCGCTCAGGAGCAATGGATATCATCGGATTTAATTACCACGAATATAATTATGCCGGATTCCATAATAAATTCCCCAACCAGAAACTCATATTAACGGAAACAACATCGGGATTAATGTCCCGGGGATTTTATCTGATGCCTTCCGATAGCATTTATAAATGGCCTTTACGTTGGGACATCCCCTTCGATCGTCCTATACATCATTGTTCATC
>JAAYSQ010000319.1 GCA_012523925.1 Clostridiales bacterium | reverse complement strand
GGTTGCCCCTCATCAGAGGCGACATTTGTCATCATACTACATCAGTAGAACGTTGTCAATACTAAATTGTATTTATTTTTTTATCAATTCATACATTATCAACAATTTATTCAATTTAATAGTTCATTCATAATACATTGTTCTTACTGATCATTCATATTGGACTTATTCAGCAACATTATATTATTTGCTTTCTTCTTATGTCCCAGCCCCTTTTCAGAGGCGAAGTCCATCATACTACGATTAAAAATTAAAGTCAAGGATAAATTTCATTAATTTTATATACAATTTATTACATTATTATATAATGCATCTTTAAGTGCTTAGATTTAATAAAGCACACATCAGACAAAACCGCCTAAAGTGTTATACTTTCGGCGGTCAGTCCTTTAATCTCTTATATAATTACTTATGCTTTATGGGTAATCATCTGTTAGATTATCTTACTCTTTCACCGATCCTACAACTATACCACTAATAAAGTATTTCTGTAAAAACGGATAAACAAGCATAAGAGGTATTACAGCTACTACAATCTTTGCTGCATTCAGGTTTTGTTCTGACACCTGAGATGCACGAATAATGTCTTCTGCAGTACCGTGCTTTATTATTTCTTGCATATTAATCGTTAAGCTTTGAATATAGGTCATCAATGGATAGTTTCTGCTTCGAGTTATATATATTAATCCACTATAGAAATCATTCCAGCTTCCAACGATACTAAATAGCATTACCGTTGCTAATACAGGAACGGAACATGGGATGTATACTTTTGTTAATACCTGCAATGGGTTTGCTCCATCAAGTATTGCTGCTTCCTCTAATGATTTTGGAATTCCTGAGAAGAAATTCATCATCAAAATTACATTAAAGATTGGTACTGCGCCGGGTAGTACAAGTGCCCATATCGTATTTAACAAGTTGTATTTTTTCATCACCAAAAAGGTAGGTATCATACCTCCATTGAAAAGCATTGCAAATATCAATATCTTCATATAAATATCACGGCCTCTAAATTGATATTTGCTCTTTGTTAGAGGGTATGCCATAGTAACCGTTAATACAGTATTAATTATTATTGAAAGTAAAACACGAGCCACCGAAATAAAGAAGGAACGCCAATACTGCTGATCCGTCAATATCTCTTCGTATGTAACGGTATTAAATCCTACTGGTACCAAGAATACCATATTGCCTTGTACTGCAGAGGCTTTTGAAAATGAGATTGCAACAATGTACCATAAGGGTAAAAGACAGAGTAGCCCCAAAGCTATAACAATCACATATATTATGATATAACCTATTTTGCCTATTAGATTGCTTTTATTCATCTTTTACTCCTTTTCTAGAATATTTTACTATCTGTATATCTCTTTGCCAAACCATTCGCTGTCATCATTAAAACAAAGGCAATTACTGATTTCATTAATCCTATCGCTGTACCAAAACTGTATTGCATACCGTTTAAACCAACACGATAAACATAGGTATCAATAATATCACCTGTTTCGTATACTGGTGGTGTATATAAATTGTATACTTGATCAAACCCTGCATTCAGAATATTTCCTAAGCTCATAGCAGCCATTAAGATAATTACCGAACGCATTCCTGGTAGCGTCACATGAAACACCCTATCCCACCAATTTGCGCCATCTATTTTAGCAGCTTCATGTAATCCAGGATCAATTGCTGTCAATGCTGCCAAATAAACAACCGAATTATATCCGAACTCCTTCCAGACATCAGTACCAATGAGCAACGGCTGGAATAGACTATTGCTTCCTAGAAAGTTCAAGTTGCTTCCAAACAATGCATTTACAAAGCCATCCAAACCAAATAAGCTCTTAATTGCTGATGCAAGTACTACCCAGGAAAGGAAGTGTGGCAAATATACGATCGTTTGTACTGACTTCTTTAACCATTTATGCCTGATTTCATTTAGTAATATAGAGAATATTATTGCCATGAGTGTTCCAAATACGATCTTTCCGACTGCTAACACAAGAGTATTACGGAATATTTCAAAGCCATCTGGTATCTGAAACAGATATTTATAGTGCTTCAGTCCAACGAAATCAGATTTGAAATATCCTTTTGCAGGCTTATAATCTTGAAAGGCCATGATGATGCCAAACATTGGTACTAAATTGAATAGAAGTACAAATAACATGCCTGGCAACATCATACCGTGATAGAACACTTCCGAAGCAATATATCTCTTACCTTTTAACTTCTTAAATTTCATACTACTTCATCTCCTAATAATCAATGCTTCGGAGTTTCCCCATTGCATTTTTATAATACATACCTATTATCGATTCTTATAATACTCCTGAAGTTCATCGATAATTTCTTGTCCGCCATAGGAATACCATTCTTCTACAAATGTATCGAAGTAATCAATTGGCTCTTCTCCTGTAACGATTTTTATGTAAGCCTTTAACTCAAGGGTATCAAGAGCTGCCTTCTTTTGTTCCATTGTTGGCAATGTTGGTGGATATAATGGTGATACCCAATTAGCATTACCATTTGCCTCCAATGCTCCAATAGAAGCTCCTAAACCTATAATACGAGAATTATAGAATGCCCAGCCAGTGCGGGTATCATT
>JAAYSQ010000318.1 GCA_012523925.1 Clostridiales bacterium | reverse complement strand
TGCACTTATCCATCCTCGTATGATTATTTACTCGAGCAAGCTCAGTAAATAATCCTACTCGTATGGACTAATCTGCTTATTCGTGAACATTATAACATAGAAAAAGGGAACTTGAAATAGGTTAATTGTTGGGACTTAGGGGGGGTTGCTGGTTTGTGGATGTTGTGGATAATGTGGATAAGTAATTTGTACTCCCGTGTAAAAAAATGTAAAATGCGAGTGAATGCCCTGATTCTCGTGAATGTTTTGACGATGTAGTCTATATTTGTAGAATGAAAGGAGATAAAAAAATTATCCACAGCATATTTTCACATAAAATGTTGATAATACTGTGGATAAAGTGGATAACTATTGTCCTAGGAGCGATTCTCCCACAGAAACAATGTCGCCGGCGCCCATAGTTATCAACAGGTCGCCGTTTATACAATTTAATAATAAAAAGTTTTCTATTTCATCAAAGCTTGAAAAATAGTACACTTCCTTACCTAAATCCTCTAATTCTCTTACTAAATCCATGGATGATATGTCGCCAGGATTTTTTTCTCTAGATGCATAGATGTCGGATAGAACTATTTTGTCGGCCAATGCTAAAGCCTGTGCAAACTCTTTCAAGTGCCGTTTGGTTCTACTATAGGTATGAGGTTGGAAGACACACCAAAGATTATTATGTTGATATGCGCGGGCAGCAGAAAGTGTTGCCGTTACCTCTGTCGGATGATGTGCATAGTCGTCAACAATTTTAACCCCGCCGATGCTTCCCTTATATTCGAAACGACGCTTCGAGTTTTTAAATGATAGAAGTGCCTTTTTTATAGTATCCATTGGAACACCGACCTGCATAGCAATTGCAATTGCAGGTAGGGAGTTGGAAATATTATGAAGACCAAGAACATTCAATTTGATTCTATCAACTAACTTACCTTTATAGTATAAATCGAAGCTTCCGTCTCTCATATCGTCAAAACTAATGTTATCCGCCGCATAATCATATGATTTCTCAGTCTTGCAATAAGCAGGATCTGTAATACCATAGGTAAATACTTCGCAATCAAGATCCTTTATAATCTCTTCATAACGATCTATTTCACCATTAATGAAAAGTTGCCCATCTTTGGGTAGCAATTTTGCAAAAGCACTGAAGGAATTACGGATATCGTCTAAATCTTTAAAGAAATCCAAATGATCTTCATCAATATTTAATATAATACTTCTCTTGGGATAAAAATCTAGAAACGTATTGGTGTATTCGCAAGCTTCTGCAATAAAGTGCTCAGAATTACCCATGCGAATATTACCTCCGATGGACTCCATGATTCCTCCTACTGAAATCGTTGGATCCAAGTTGCCATCAATAAAGATTTGCGAGAGCATAGAGGTAGTTGTTGTCTTGCCGTGGGTACCTGCTACGGCGATTGCATCGTCGAAGTTGGTCATCAATTGGCCAATTAGTTCAGAACGGTTGAGCATAGGGATACCTTTCCTTTGTACCTCTAAGAATTCCTCATTATCTTTAGGTATGGCAGCGGTATAAACCACGAATTGAATGTCTGAAGTAATATTGGCTCGTCTTTGTCCATATCGTACATCAATACCTAAACTCTCTAAGTGTTCAGTTATTTCACTTTTCTGTCGGTCGGATCCGCTAACCTGAAACCCCATGTTATGTAAATACTCTGCAAATCCACTCATGCTGATACCACCAATGCCAATAAAATGAATCCGGCACTGCTTACTAAAATCTATTTTATACATAGTACACTTCCTATTCTAATTTTTATATAATTTTTTACTATCTGTATTATAACCCATTTGAAGTAAATTACAATAAAAAATTCCTAGCAAGCAGGAACGTGCTTCCGTTTTATACAATGGCCTATTGTAATTATATTCCTTAACAAGTGGCAGGTTGCTAGTTCGCATTACGAAATGGTAAAAAAACGGATATAATATGTAAATATCCTATAATATTATTAATTATGCCATAATAAATGTAAAAAATAGCAATTTTTTCGTAAAAATTATTCACATTTTAAAAAATATATGATATAATATCCTCAACATATATCAAATGAGCGCTTTTCTGCTTGAGATTGGGAGTATAAGATTGGATTAGTAACAGGAAAAGTAGGATTAACTTGCGTTAAACATAACTTTTTCTATTTAACTAACGATAAATTAGACAGAAGGGGGACCATGCTATGCAAATAACAGATGTGCGAGTACGAAAGGTTAGTAAGGAGGGCAAGATGAAAGCCGTTGTATCAATTACTATTGATAACGATTTTGTTGTTCACGATATCAAAGTAATTGAAGGCGACAAAGGCCTCTTCATTGCTATGCCAAGTAGAAAAGCCGGGGATGGTGAATATAGAGATATTGCTCATCCAATCAATTCTGAAACGAGAGAAATGATTCAAAAGATCATTCTTGAAAAGTATGAAATTGCGGCTTTGGATATCGACACAGAACTTGATGTGTAGTACAAAAG
>JAAYSQ010000063.1 GCA_012523925.1 Clostridiales bacterium | reverse complement strand
CATGAGATATCATATCAATATTTCATTATGATGCTTGCGAGATTATTCAATTCTAGTACAGGCTTAATATAACAATTATGTAAAGTTATGTCTACAAGTTATATTATAATGAAATTGTAGATGAAGTGCAAGCAAGCATAATTCCTTATTTAATAATGTTGCTTCATAGAATGTGGCAAAGTAGCTGACTGTATTGGATAATAAATGGCTTAAAAGCAGAGATAAAGAGTATTCTACTATTGTACTATAAATCTAAGAATTCATTTTTATCTTCTTATTAATAAAAATATGCGATACATAATACGAAAGTCCTATGTTTACAGATCAAAAATATATAATTCAAATATTCTACTGAACTAGAAAATATGTTACAAAACAATTACAATTAATTCATTCGATAATAATTCGATTTTGAATACAGGAGACAGTTGTAGAACGAATAAAAATTTGCTGAAAAATGTATCTACAACGGTAGAAAGATGGAATTTACGGGTTTTATGCTATATTTTGGAATGATAAAATTAGGAAAAGTATGATGTTTCAGGTTGATTTACTAAAAATATGACAGAATTTCATAAATGACACAATTTTAACACTATTTAACACTATTGTAATAATTACGATATAAGATTAAAATATAAATCTTATATGAAACAAAAGATAAAACCGGGAAGATAACATATAATCAACATTTAACAAAGGAACTTATTGACAGAAGAGTACAACAGAAAAATAGGAGATGATGATTGAGGAATGAGACGATTTTTGCAAAAGATAACAAATTCAACAACATCAAAACATAAGGTGCTTCAGAATCGTTTACTCCTTTTTAAACTAGGATGTACGGTAATCATGGCTATTCTTTTAGCATGTATATCCGTTACCACGGCTTTGGCGGCATCAGGTTTAAAAATTTATGATTACGATTCTAAGAAGAACATAACTTATACTGGAAAGCAGGTTAAGGTTAAATTAAATGGTAAGCAAATCAGCAAGGATAATACACCGGGTATTATTATTGATGGTATTGCATTGCTTTCTTATAAGGATATCTTCGCAAACTCTCCTATTAAAGCAGAATGCGTTTACAATAAGCCGGAACGTACCGTAACAATTTCTAAGAATGGTACTACGATTGTATTAACGCTTAATAGCAAGACAGCGGTTGTGAACGGCAAAAAGGTTACTATGCCAGTTGCACCGGTTAAGATTAAATACCGATTTGCAGATGTAACAAAGATATTGGTTCCGTCCAGATTTGTTGCTGAAAACCTAGGTTATAAGTATACCTGGTATAGTGCTAGAAGCACCGTTGAAATCGAAGGAGAAACAGAAGATAAGAATAAAGCAGAAAACAAAAAAGACAAAAGTAAAACAGAGAAAAACAAAGCGGACGACTCCTTTATAATTTCGGTTAATGGTGGAGAGAAATTCACTTATACAGGCTCCTTCGCAAATTTAACAATTGATGGTACCAAGATTGGTCTTGGAAACATGCCAAGTATAATTGTGGACAATACCACTATGGTAAGAGCGAAGAGAGTATTTGCTGATTCTAAGATCAAAGCTAATTATTCTTTTAATAGCAAAGATAACACAGTTACGCTTTCCAAGGATGGAAATGAGCTGAAAATGAAAATCGGTGATACCACTGCTTACCTAAATGGGGATCCGGTTGAAATGACCGTACCAGCAGCTATTGTAACGAATCATAAAGTTAACACCAACTTTGTAATGGTTCCAGGAAGATTTACAGCTAATAGTTTAGGGTATGATTATACTTGGAATCAAAATAAGGTGACTTCAGAGATAAGCACACCGGTGAACGACTCCTCAGATGATTCAGAAGATTCTGAAGATGAAATTCCTGACGATGAAAATTCCGGTTTGGAAGAAGAGAATACGGATCCTGAATTAGGAGATGAAAGTGTAATCTTTGAAAAAGGGACGATTCTTCGCCAATGGCTTTCCAATGAAGCATTATTTGGGAAAAGTACGAATGTTCATAATTTAACTTATAACGGTCAAATAACCGACGATACTGGTTTCATTACTGTGGATTTAAATGATCGCAATCAACAGTTCTTAAATGTAGAAACCTATCAATTCCCAAGTACAAAGCCTTATGGAAACGTAATAGCAAGCAGTAAGGGTAATCGAATTACGATCCAGGTTCCCGGTATGATGAGTATGGATCAATCCTTTAACTTGAGTGGAGCTAGAAATTCAATAATCGATAATATTGCAACGAAATATGATAGCACGAAGCAAACTACCACAATTGAAATAAAACTGCATCAGGAAAACGTATCCTATGATCTTAGCTTAACACCTGATCGATTGAACTTAAATGTTAATCTTTATAAGAACAGTATTAACTCAGCTACTTTAGGAACGAACTCTGTAGGTGATTATATTACTTTGACTGGAGCACAGCCTCTAGATGTTCAAATCCAAAACCAGAATGGCTTGCTAATGCTTGACCTGCCTTATACGGTTAACGGTATTGGAGACCAATACTATTCTGTCAGTGGTTCAAAATTCATCAAGCAATTCTTTGTAGTTAGTTTAGAGGATAGGACTCAAGTGTTCTTAGAATTACAGGGTGATGCAGAATATTACATAATAGAAAATGGGAATTGGTATACCCTTTCTCTTCAGCCAAAAGGAAGCTTAGTAAAACCGGAGTTACCGAATAAAGAAGAAAAGCCAGGTAATATTAATAAGAATGATTTTGAAATTCTTATTCCGAAGCCGGAAGGATTACGTAGTTATCAGGTTTCCGATCAAGATGATTACCTTAAGAAACAATTTGTTATTATTTTAGACGGTAATTATGTATCCTATTTTGATAATCACCCCATTGAAGTGAATTCCAGCAGAATCAGTGATTTCTCTGTAAAGTTCAAGGACAATAAAACAGAAATTCGATTTACAACAAAGAAGATTCAGGGTTATAAATATGAAATAGATGATTCCTATATCTATATTAAGGTTGATAATCCGAGAAACATTTATAAGAATATAGTTGTATTGGATCCTGGTCATGGTGGTGGAGCAAAAGGTGCATCTTACTTTGGTACCAATGAAAAGGATTTAAACTTTAAGATGCTATATACCCTTGGTAAGAAATATTTTGACTCAGATACATCCGAAATCAAGGCTTATTATACAAGAACAACGGATAAGGATGTTGATTTATATGATCGTGCCGCTTTTGTTAAAGAGGTAGGTGCTGATTTGTTTGTTAGCTTACATATGAATGCATCGACTTCAAAGAGTGTTAATGGCACTGAAGTTTACTATTCATCAAGCAATAATAGCAAAAATAGCTCAGGGCTAAATAGCGAGCGTTTGGCTTCTATGTTTTTAAAGGATCTAGTCAAGCTTATGGGAACGAAAAATCGAGGAACAAAATCAGCTAGATTTGTTGTTGTTCATCGAAATACCGTTCCAGCCGTACTAATCGAGTTAGGCTTCATGTCGAATAAAGCTGATTTTAATAAAATTAGTAATGCCAGTTATCAAGAGAAAGTTGCAAAGTCAATTTATGAGACATTATGCGATGTGTTTGAGAAGTATCCAACAGGAAGATAATCAGCAATCATAAGCTTTGTTTGCAAATGAAGGTATTCTTAAAAATACGGAAGAAAAACATAGCCTGTTCAATCTAGGTGTATTACTGGAATTGGACAGGCTTTCTTTAGAAATAGGAAAGGAGAACACAAGATGAATCAAAAGAAAGACAATAGATACTCTAAGATAAAATTTTTCACCTTATGGCTCACGCTTATAAGTTTAATTATTACTTCTCCAGCTGGTCTTGCCTTTGCTAAAGAGGAGACTAAGGAGGATGAATTTAAAGCCGTATGGATTTCCTATCTAGAATTTAGTGCTAGATTAAAAGATCCAAAGACTGGTAAGAATGGTTTTACCGAAAAACGTTTCCATGATATGATTGATGAAATGTTTGATAATGTCGTAGATTTAAATATGAATGCGGTCGTAGTTCATGTACGTCCATTCGGGGATGCCATGTATCCTTCTGACTATTTCCCTTGGTCCAAATATATCTCCGGAACACAGGGAAAGGATCCTGGATTTGATCCTCTGGAGTATATGGTAGAAGCTGCACATGATAGAGGTCTAGAATTTCACGCATGGATTAATCCATATCGTGTTACAAGTGGAACGACTAAAATAAATTCCTTATCGAAGGATAATCAGGCCAGAAAGTGGAGAACGAATAAATCAAAACGAGATGATAGGTATGTTCTGTCTTATGGTGGATCTTTATACTATAATCCATCGGAGGTTTGGGTGCAGGCCCTAATTCGTAGCGGTATTGAGGAAATCGTTAAGAATTATGATGTAGATGGTATCCATTTTGACGATTACTTTTATCCAACCTTAGGTTCTAATTACAAGAAGAATTTTGACTATAAGGAATATAACGAATATTATGAGTGGTGTAAAGAGAATAAGGTTAAATACAAACCGATTGAAGAATGGAGAAGAGACAATGTTAACCGTTTGGTTAGAAAGTCCTATGAATTAATTAAGGAAATTGATGAAAACGTTAAATTTGGTATTAGTCCAGGTGGCTTCCTTGATTATCTGCTTATGGATGATCGATATTACTGTGATATCGAGACATGGCTTTCCAAACCAGGGTATGTGGATTACATTGCCCCACAACTTTATTGGTCCTTTGATCATAAAACTTTCCCTTATGATAAGACCCTTAAGCGCTGGTTAAATATGCGTACCAATGAGGAT
Organism: Clostridiales bacterium; assembly: GCA_012523925.1. GTDB lineage: Bacteria > Bacillota > Clostridia > Lachnospirales > Lachnospiraceae > Mobilitalea. The sequence continues at coordinate 16,578 of JAAYSQ010000063.1, read as the reverse complement.
GTTAAAGTATATGTTGGTATTGCTACCTACCGTGCAGGTTCTAATTTGGAAAAGGCTTGGAAAGATGATCCTAAACTTTTAAGAAAACAAGTGGAATATGGAAGAAAGAATGGAGTTGATGGTTTCCTATATTTCCGCTATGATTTCTTCTATAATAAGACAACAAAAAAAGGGGTTAACCATCTGTTAAAGGTACTTTAATAAGTAAGAGAAAGATTAATGCTTACCAACAAATGGAATAAATAGTACATGTTTACCATAACTTATGCTATAATTAATAGGAAATATAATCCTATTAATTATAGCTTTTTTATTATCTACTGTTCGATGCTTCCATTGATTTTAGGAATATCCCATTTTGGTGAAATCTTTTTAAATCATAGTATGGATGTGCTGAATATACATAAAGAAGGCTTGACTTAGATTATAAAAAATACTACAATGTTTGAAAGGAAAAATATGTAAAACACGTGAAAGGAATATATGGTTATAAAAATAACCAGAGGAGAAAAATGAAGGATTCGAGCTGTCAGGCTAGGATGCAGTTGTTTTGTCTGCCTTATGCAGGTGGAAATGCATATTTTTTTAATAGTTTAAAAAAAACATGTACAAAAAATGTGGAAGTAGTTCCCATTGAATATAGTGGACATGGAACAAGAATTAATGAGCCACTTATTGATAATATTGAAGAATTCGTAAAAGATATTTGTAATGAAATCTTAGGTAAAAAACGAAATATGCCTTATGCACTTTTTGGATATAGTCTAGGTGCAAAACTTTGCCTCTTTGTTGCAAAGAGTTTATATGAGATAACAGACCAAAAGCCTGTACATATTTTTGCCGGAGCTTCTCAGCCGCCCAATATTGTAGAGAAGATAGATCCTCAGGTATGGGAAAACGACCAAGTGATCATTAAGATATTGAAAGAGTATGGTGGTTTGCCAGAAGAAGTACTTAAATCAAAAGAGATTTTGGATCTTTTCCTTCCAATCATAAAAAATGATTTTAAGATTTGTGAACAAGCTGTATTAGATAGTAGAGAGTTTACTTGTGATTGTGAGGTAACAGTGTTTTATTCCAAAGATGATAATATTAAGGGGAGAATTAGCGATTGGAGTTTATATACCACAGGTAAATGCGAATTAATCTTATACGAAGGAAATCATTTTTTTATTAACCAACATTTTGAAGAGATTGCAATGAAAATAAATGAAAAACTGTTTGTTTAAAATATGAGATATTGTAAAAAGAAATAAAATCTTGAAAAGCGGAATTAAATCAATAATAGTAAGGAGAAAAGACATGATACTAAAACACATTATAAGAAGTGTTAAAAAAAATATTGGTAGAACAATACTTGTGATTGTGTCAATTATGATTTCGGCAGCGGTAATACTTATGAATTTCATTATCAGTTCAGATATTATAGAACAATACACATCTGCACAGCGTGGAATATATCATGACTTTGACCTAATGGTTAAATCAGATAAATTATACTTTTCATTAAAAGATTTCAAATATGATAGTAGCAAAATTAATGATGTTATTAAGATACAGTCATATGCAATTATGGATACCAATAATGACAGCCGAATATATAAACTATATGGCACTGATGTTAAGAAGGCTATAGAAGCACATCTTGTTGAAATAGATAGTAATATTGTACCTAAAACAGGGGAAGGTATTATCGATCGAGAAACAGCCGAAGATTGGAATTTATCCCTTGGAGATAAGATAGAATACCTTACTGTAGACGGAAGTAAACAAGTAACAATAGCTGGCATAGCAGAAAATAAAGGATTGTTTGCAGCTTCTTCCTCAATGCCAATAATAATTACAAATTCGGATACATTGGTAACTGAATTTGACTTAAGTGAAGATGGATTGTCAGCAATATTATTAGATATCAAAGATGAAGTACATATATCTGATGTAATAAACGAACTGCAAGAGGATAATGAAGATCTTATGGTTATAGATCTGATTAATAGCAATGAATTGGAAAACAACATTGCGCTTGTGCGAATGATACTTCTTGTTATTCTTCTTGTAGTGATTTTATTGAATTTTTATATCATATCCTCTAATTCTAAAGTTATTTTAGAAAGTAGGACTTTTACATTAGGAACTTTCCGGAGTATAGGTGCAACGCAGAGCAAGGTGGCAGGAATATTGATGCTGGAAAATGTGATATATGGCATCTGTGGAGGGCTTTTAGGTGTTGTTATGGGATTGTTGCTCCGTGTACCGTTAGTAAGTGCATTCACAGCCCAAAGCGATGAAATCGGATTGGATTTTAATGGCACTACCTTGATATATATCGCGATTACAGTTATATTTGCTGTTTTATTGCAGGTTTTATGTACAATTTCACATATTATTAAGCAATCCACCAAGTCGGTTAGGAGTATACTATTTGATAAAGTGGATGTATCACTACAGCACAGTATGCTAAGGTTTATTATTGGACTAGCATTGTTTGTGATTTCTATTGTTACTCACTATGTGAATTACAATTACAATTTAATGCTTTCCGCCTTGGGTTTTGTTTGTATAATCATCGGTACTATTATGATTATTCCTATGTTATTAAAATATTTAACCAAATTCGTATCCCAAGTTGTCGTAAGTAAATTAAGCTATCCGGTACAACTGGGATGCAAAAATCTTTCATTTAGTAAGGCAGCATGTTCCAATGTCATTCTTGTCACCATAGCATTAACAATTATGCTTAGTATCTATATGTTGTCTACTAGCCTGTGTAATTTACTAGAAAGTGCTGCAGATGAATTTGGATGCGATATTAGAATTACCGGGATGACTGATTATGCGGAACATTATGATTTCCTAAAAGATGAGGACATCATCGATGAGGTGACGCCAATCTATTATTATTCGAACGCAATGGATTTTCGTGAAAGTAAGATCCCATTCGTTATCGTTGGCACTGATGTGGAAACACAGGGTATCGTTAATGAAAGTGGTAAAAAAATCGGCAGTTTAGAGGATGGAGAAGCATTAATTGACTCCTACTATGCAATGAGATTAGGAATATCGGAAGGGGATAAGATTGAACTTAGTAATGAGGAGCTTAATGCTGGGAGTCTGAAGGTAGAAATCGTTGGATTTATAAAATCGGATAAATTTTCAACCTTACGTAATGTTATTGTTATTTCCGAGAATAGCTACCTTGAAAAAATAACTGATGTTCCTGCGGTTTTAAATGTAAAAATAAATGGAACATTAGACAGTGCCAAAGTATCAATAAAGAAAACACTGGCACAATACGATTTAACAATACAGGCAGTAGAAGAGTACATAGAATATCAAGAATCTTATACAAACAGTATTATCGATATGGTCTGGCTTATTTTATTCTTATCAGCATTGTTATCGGTAGTGGGAATCGTTAATAATATGGTTTTAGGTTTTATGCAACGAAAAAGGGAATATGCGGTGCTCAATTCCATAGCGATGTCCAAAAACGATCTTTTGTTAATGATTATTAGTGAACTGGTTCTCTGCTTCTTATTAAGTTGTATATTCGCAGTGGCGGCAACTTCCTGGCTAAGCGTATTATTAAGTGATTTGATGTATTCAATTGGTATTTATTTATCGATTGAAATCAATTCAATAGAAATGTTACAGATTGCTGGAATTACATTTGTATTATTAATGTTCACGTCAATTGTACCAATAAGGAATTTATCAAAAATGGTACTTATTGATGAAATTAAATGTGATTAAGGAGGATAATCGTGCAGGTCATTAAGGCTGAAGGTTTGAGAAAATCGTTTGGTGAAGGTGCAAACCAAACAGAAGTTATAAAAGGAATTGAGTTTGAGGTAGAGAAGGGACAGTTTGTTTCGATTATGGGTCCGTCTGGCTGTGGAAAAAGTACTTTACTGTACTTGCTCGGTGGACTCGATACACCTAGTAGTGGAACTGTTTTAATTGAAAACAAGAATATATTTGATATGAGCGATAGAAAGAGGAGTAAGCTCAGATGCAATAAACTAGGCTTTGTTTTCCAGTTTTACAATCTCGTTCAGAACTTGACAGTAGAAGAGAATATTCTACTTCCACTGAAAATGATGAATAAAAGTGTAAAATCTAATGCCTATACACAAAAATTAGCAGAGATACTTGAGATAGTTAATCTTAGTGATAAGAAAAAGCTTTATCCAAATCAGCTATCTGGTGGACAGCAACAACGGGTTGCGATCGCAAGGGCGGTAATTAATGAGCCTGCAATTATTTTGGCAGATGAGCCTACAGGTAATCTTGACAGTGAGAACGGTAAAATAGTTATGGAATTGTTTCGTGAAATAAACAAGAAAAAAGGTATCACCATAGTCCAAGTAACCCATGATGAAGAAAAGGTTGCTTATGGAAACCGCTTGATCAGGATGCTTGATGGGAAAATATGTGAGGATACTATGTTATAAGTGTTTCTTAGGATTGCAAGCTTGCTAAGTTCAGAGTGAAGCGAAAGCTCATGAATATGGTTTTGCTTCATGATAATCTCAAAATTATGATAATCTTAATATACGGCAATATCTTGTGATATACGGCTATCTTCCTAATATACGGCTATATTTCTTCGTACATTTAAGATAAGTTCTATTTGATTATTAGTTATTAGTATAAAAAAAGGGCGATTGGTATGAAGGATAATAGGGTAAAATTGAACAGGAGTATTGAGGCCGTTTATGGTTTATCACCGATGCAGGAAGGAATGTTATTTCATAGCATTCTTAATGCAAACACTACAGAATATATTCTTCAGGTGCAGATGGAAATCCATTCTGAGTTTCTGGAAGAGAATGCAAAGCTAGCACTTCAATTATTAATGGAGCGGTATGATGTGCTACGGACCTCGTTTACGGCAAGAACAAAAAAACCTCTACAGATTGTCAGAAAGACGGTAAAAGCGGAATATAATACAATTAATTTCTCGAATTCGGACGATCCACAAGAAACAATCAAGGAAATATTGCATCGCGATTTACAGCGTGGATTTGATTTAGAGAAAGACGTCCTTCTTCGAATTACACATCTTACATTTCAAAATAAAATTCATCTAATTTGGACCGTACACCATATTATTATTGATGGCTGGTGCTTGTCCTTGTTGATGCGTGATTTCATTAAGTATTATAGCATGATACTTAATGGAAATTCTTATGGGCAGCTATTAGAACTTATTCGATTTGAAAAAGAGAAAGATTTACCGTATAAGAAATATATCGAATGGTTAAACATGCAGAAAGATGTTAATGCAATTGATTATTGGAAGAAGCTTCTGGAGGGATATGAGAACGCTCAAGTTGTTCCAATAGAAAAAGCTATGCCTGACAAAGATTCCAGAGACGTGGCTGAAATCATAATTGATCCTAGTGTATATCATAAGCTGAAAGAATTAGCTTTGAAGAACAAGGTTACAATCAGTACATTAATCGAAACGGCATATGGCGTGTTGTTGCAACGTCTTATAGGTGTAGACGACGTAGTGATAGGTAAGGTTGTTTCAGGTAGAGATATTCCCTTACAGAATGTATCACAGGCAATAGGTCTTTATATCAATACGATTCCATCACGTATTACAAGCGATAAAGAGGAACTTGTAAGTGGTTTGCTACAAAAAATGCAGTATCAGTCAAATGAAAGCATGCTGTTTTCCTATTCATCCCTTGCAGATATTCAAGTCAAAGCTATGAATGGATGTCAGCTTGCCGGCTTATATGCTTTTGAAAACTTTTATGTTGACGATACGGCTGAAGAGAAGATGAGACAATTAGGGATTACCCTATCTTACAGTCGTGAAAAAACGAATTATCCTCTGACATTACGTGTTTATGAAAACAATGGACTTACACTAACCTTGTTGTTTGATGAGAATATATTTACTCTGAAAAATGCTGAATTGATTTTACGACAGATGGAAACGATTCTAAAACAGATGATTGATGCAAAATATATTTCTGAAATCACAGGAGTAAATGATATTGAACGAAATGCAATTAGGATTTAGCAGGTACTTTTAGAGGAGATATAAAGGCAGAAGCTTCAGAAATTGATATAGAATTTAAAGGAGCGGGTAATATCGAATTGGAAGGTGCAACTGATAAGATTTCTATATTTGTGAAGGGTGCCGCGGATATTGATGCCTATGAAATGATAGCAGAAGATGCTGAAGTGGAGGTTAATGGTACCGCTTTATGTAAGGTATATGCATCAGAAAATCTAACGGCAACGCTTAAAGGCGTAGGTGCTATTAAGTATGACGGGGATCCGAAGAATATTAACAAAATAATAAATGGTTTAGGAACCATATCAAAAAAATAAATAATTTAGATATGAGAATTTATATATTACCAATTATTAATACGGTTTGGGATGAGAATGACCAACAATTATTATCTTTTGTTTCTGAAGAAAGACAAAGAAAGGTAAAACACTATCGTTTCGACATAGATAAGAAACTTTCATTATATTCGGCATTATTAGTTCGGATGGAATTAAGTAAATTGGTGGGGATACCGGCGGCTGATCTGAAATTTTTCAGTAAACCGCTGGCTAAACCACTATGTCTTTCAGCATTACAATGTCACTTTAGCTTTTCTCATACAAGGAATATGATTTTATCTTGTATATCCGAAAGAAATCCTGTGGGTGCTGATATTGAAATGCTAAGTACAGCACCTTTAGAAATAGTTACAAATCTATTTCACCCTGATGAAATAGATTATGTTATGAAACCATCTTCTAGTTTAAGAAATCTGCGTTTCTATAAAATATGGACTCAAAAAGAAGCATATGTAAAATATCTTGGAACAGGATTATCGGAATCATTATCTCAAATTAACATGCTAGATCCTACACTGTCTAAGTCATTAGTGACATGGAAGGAAAATGATTGTATCTGTTCTGTTTTTCAACCAGACTTTTCTGACTTTAAAAAGGCAGCAGTTTCAGAACAAGAGATCTTTCGATTTTACTTATCATATAACAATTAATAATTTAGCAGAGTTATAACTCTGCTAAATTTATATCTATGACAGGAAACTCTTAGAAGTCCTGTCATATTTTTGTCATAGATTATACTACAACAGTAGTGTAAAATCCCATAATGGTAGTCCTCGCTAAATTTAGAGTTACCATATAATACTATGTGGTAATAGCTGTTTATTCATAATTTGTTCACAATTGTCCTTTATAATAATTTTGTAACATATTTAATACATATTTAACAAATTACATATGATAACAGATTTAGCAATAAATAGAATATATACTACTTGGAGGTTATTATGACTGGAGCAACACGTAAGATAGCAATTGGATGTATGATAGGTACTTTAACTTTTGCTGGGCAAATTCATGTGGCACAGGCAGCAGAGCGGCCGGTGGCAGGTATAGATGTAGTTTTAAGTGCATTTTATGAAAATGAGGAAAATACCAAAGTAAATATTAAGGAATTTCTTAAAACTGATCTCATATCAGAGTTCAAAGATTTAGGGATTGCCCAGGTAACGAATTATGTTAATATACGAAAGAAAGCTAGCGAGGAGAGTAAAATAGTTGGAAAGCTCTATAATAATTCAGCAGCAACGATCCTTGGCAAAAAAGGTGATTGGTACAAAGTTAAATCGGGTACTGTAACCGGGTACATAAAATCAGACTTCTTAGTTACTGGTAATAAAGTAGATAAACTAGCACCTAAGGTGGGAACCAAGATTGCTACTGTTAATGCAACTACTTTAAAGGTAAGAGAGAAAGCAAATCTTGATTCGAAAGTTCTTACCTTATTACCATTAGGAGAAGAACTGAAAGTAAAGTCGGAAAAGGAAGATTGGGTTAATATCATTTATGAAAACAATAATACAGGGTATGTTTCAGCTGACTATGTTGATATAAGGACAGAGTTTGAAGAGGCGATTTCTATCGAAGAGGAGAAAGCTAGGATAGCTCAAGAAGAAGCGGAAAGAGCAAGACAAGCTGAGGAAGAAAGACGCAATCAAGTACGGTCTCTCTCGTCCAGTTCTTCATCACGTAAATCAAGTAAGAGCTCAACATCTACCAAGAGCTCGTCTTCAAAATCCACCAAGAGTTCATCCTCTAGTTCCACGAAGAGCTCATCATCTTCAAAATCGAAAAGTTCTTCTTCCTTAAGGAATGATATTGTGTCCTATGCTCTTAGATTTGAAGGAAATCCTTATGTTTGGGGTGGAACAAGTTTAACAAAGGGAGCAGATTGCTCTGGCTTTACGCAATCAGTATTTAAACATTTTGGTATTCGTATACCAAGGAACTCAAGATCCCAGGCAAGCAGTGGAAAGAGAGTATCTCTTGATAACATGAAAAAGGGAGATTTGATTTTCTATAGCAAGAATGGACGAATTAATCATGTGGCAATTTATATTGGAAATGGAAAAGTAATTGGAGCGAGCAGTAGAAAAGAAGGAATAAAGATTAAAAAATACAATTACAGAAATCCTGTTAAGGTAGTAAGTTATCTGGGATAATTCCTAAGATAGCGGTCACAAATCAAGTACGGAGGAAACATTAAATTGAATAAGAGAAATAAAATAATAATCACTGGTGCTGTTTTCGCTGTTTTAGTAATTACTATAATTTCCTTTAGTAATAAAAAGGCGAACAAAACTTTAACTGAGGATATTAATGCAATAAATACTGCCCAAAATAGCATATTAGATGCAGAAAATGCAGATGATACGGATGCTAGTATAGAAAATTCAGCTGAAATAATGATTACGAAAGCTCCTGAAGCCACATGGGAAGTTACGGATGCGATTATTTCCGAGATAGAAGGTATTGTTAAGAAATACTATTCAGCTGATGAATTTAATGAAGAAGTCTTAGTAAATGATAACGTAGAAGATCAAGAAGAAGTTAAAGAAGAAATCACACAAAAAAGAGATGGAATCGAAGCTTACAAAGATATTACAGTTCTAGTTAGAAAAGGATTGGAGAAAGATACCTTTGTGACATTTGTTTCCTATCTTACAAAGTTTATTAATATTGATACCTTAGTACCGGGTATGAGTGTTCTATATATTGTTCCTGATGAAGAAGGTAAACTCGGAATTCAAAATACTCCCGATGATGAGAAACTAGCTGAATATATTAATACTTTATTAAAAGAAGAAGAAATTGCTACCTTAGTAGAAGACGTGAATTCTGGATTTGTTGAGGCTTTGGATAAGGATGAGAATTTAAAGACCTTTGTGGAAAAACTTACCAAAGAAGCAGATAATAATTAAAGGTCAAATCTCAGATTATATCTATTCCATACTTTGTTTCGCTAAGAAAAAAGTTATTAAAATAATGTAATTTATATGTCATTCAACTTAATAATATTAAATGGGTGCTCCGATATGTAATATGAAACTGTTACATATTGGAGCTCTTTTTATATCTTTTTTGATTAAATTGGTAGCATGTTTAAATTTTTCATATCCTACCCCAAAATTCCAGCCTTTGTTATCGAACTATTTAATATGACAAATGAAAGGAGACAAATAATGAATAAATTTAAAAAAACTTTATGCTTTATTTTAGCTATCATGCTTATGCTTACTCCAACATCAACTGCATTTGCAAAGAACAACAAAAAGCATAAACAGAACAACAAAAAGCAAGAGTGGGTACAAAAGGATAACAAAAAAATTAAAAAGAAAAAGAAAAAATTTAAGATGAAAGATACCTCAGTTATAAAATACGGCCGATATAAGCTTCCTATTAACCCAGTAACAAAGGGAATGGGAGCAAAAATAGATTATAATAAAAAAGGTGCATTATTAACTGTAGAGAAAGGTAACTTTACCATCGTGATTGATTTTAAGAACGAAATAATTACTGTAAATGGTAAAAAGGATACCAATTCAAAAATATTTAATCAAAAGAATAAGAATAAAACTATTGTATTAATTAAATATTTGGCAGAAATCTTCGGAATGAAAGCTGACATTGATGATGACGAGATTATTGTTGAAGTGCCTGGACTTGATTATCCGCGAAATATTGAAATTACCCCTATAGGTACCAATGTAAAGAAAAACACACTGAATAGTTCTACCAAAGCCATGATAGTTACTGCAAGTATCAAAGCAGGGCAGGCAACAGGTGGCAGAGCAGAGCTATATGTTGGCTCAAGGTTGGTTGCAAGGGATAAAGAAATCTTAGCTAAGGATAAGTCAGTAACATTTACAACCTCCGATGGTAGTCCAACAAACGCAGAACTTAAAGCGTTAGTACCTACTGGTGGCCTTGTAACGGTAAGGCTTTATAATGCGGAAGGGAAATATGTTACCAGTAAAGTAGCTAATCCGACCTTAGTCGTTGACTATGTGGATCCTAAAATAAAAAGTATTAGCTCTGGATCTATTGATTTAACCAACGGACAGCTCTACATCGATGTTACCGGTGCAGGTGCTGTTGGTGATAAAGTTGATGTTACCAAGCTAGTGATTTATGATAAAGATTTAAGTAAAAATTATCGTTTAACGAATAGCGAAAAAACAGGCTCTAGCGGTGAAGTAAAAAGCGAGAATTTATTATTAATTGATCTGGGAATAAAAGATAAATTAGGTTTAGCTAATTTTGATAGTAATAATATGTATTTAATGGTTTCTAAAGGATCATTGCTTTATGATGATGCAGGAAATAAGTCATATAATTTTACTGATGATCAAATGATACCGCTAAATGCTAGTCTAAGCCTCCATGCGCCTACCAATGTAAAAGTAAAAACTCACGGTACAAATACGAAAGAAAATACATTGAATACCACAACTACACATATTACGGCTACAGCGAGTATTATACCGGGGCAAGCAAGCGGTGGTAAAGCAGAACTGTATGTTGGTAACAAATTAGTTGCAACAGATACAAACATCAAAGCTAGCGATAAAACTGTTTCTTTTACAACTTCCGATGGTACACCAACGAATAGGGAATTAAAAGAAATTATACCAAAGGGAGGAACCGTAACCGTTCGTCTATACAATGCAAATGGAAACTATCTTGTTAGTAAGGCAGAGAATCCTACCCTTATTGTAGATTATGTGGTTCCTAAACTAACGAGCATTTCCTCCGCAACTTATGTACCGGCAACAAATAAAATCTATCTAGAGGTTGCTGGCGCAGGTGATGTCGGTGATTTCGTTGTTGTTACTAAGCTTTCCATATTCGATTCAAACCTTCAAAAATCATATACCTTAACGAATGATTCCAAAACCGGATCCAGTGGTGTTGTTAATAGTAGCAAATCATTACTAATTAATATTGGTTCAGCTGATCAGTTAAAACTATCAAGTTTTGGAAAAACCTCTATGTTCTTGACCATTAATGAAGGTGTTTTATTACAAGATAAAGCCGGTAACACTTACACAAATATGGCTGTACAGGTCTTACCACTTGAGATTGTTAAATAACATCGAACTTTGAATACGATAGGAACATTTAGATTATCAATATAAGTTTAGAAAGAGAAAGCTGCCTACTTTGACTGTGGGCAGCTTTTATAACAAATTGTATTTCGCATATTGCTTGGGCGATAATTTAAATTCTTTCTTAAAGGTTCTAACGAAGGTCGAATAGTCACCAAATCCACAGAGTGAGCAGACTTCGCCAGCTGGTTTTCCTTCCTTTAGTAAATCTGCAGCCTTGATGGCTCGCTTCTTTTGTATATAGCGATATAATGTGAATCCAGTTTCCGTCTTAAAAAGATGCATCAGATAATATTTATTAATAAAAAACTTCTCAGAAATAAAGTCAATGGATAAAGGCTCTTCAAGATTTTTATTGATATAGCTTAATATTTCTTCAATTCTTGTATCATATTTAATGTCATCCATATTTTTATTCAAATCCATTCCAAGAAATAATCGATTGATTTTTACTATTATTTGAATAAATAGGGCGTTTTTTAATATATCATTCCCAAAGGATTGATCATCCTGCATTGTGGCATTGAGATCAAAGAGATCTTGCTTTAGTGAACGAAGATTGGTTTTATCAGTACGAATTAAATTCAACTTTCTCTCTGAAGCTAGCTGGAAACATTTTAGCAAATTACAATTATTTCGATTATGTTCTTCTAAAAATATGGGATTCAACCAAAATACCATTCTTTCATAAGATATATCTGGACTGATGATTGGAAGATGAAGATCATTTTTACCAACCAATAGGATATCCCACGGTTTAAGTTTATAGGATTTTCCTTCAATAACATATCGAACATCACCTGAAATAAAAACTATTATTTTATTAAAGTCATGGTAGTGGAATTCAAATTCTGTTTTTGTCTGATCTTTTATATGAAAAAAAAGAAAATCTTCGTTTAAATAACCTCTTTTAATCTTTTCTGATGGAATTTCATACTCCATTTAATCACCTCCTTCTAAGTATAACGCAAAAAAGCATTATCTACAATAATTAGAACATTACTTGCAATATAAATTGCAAAAATTATAAGTATAATGTAACTATAATCCATATATATTCTAAAATTTGTATTCTAAATTATAATCTGTTGATATTTCATTGTTAGTATGGAATTGCAGGAAGGGGGGAGACCGCAAAAATTGCGGTATATGTATGAAAAAACTAATTAAGAACTATAAAATGTCATTGGTTTTACTCTTATCCGTTGTGATTGGTGGGTTCCTAGGAGTTATCTTAGGACCAAAAGCAGGAATACTAGAGCCTTTTGGACAGATTTACCTCAACCTGATCTTCACTTTAATCGTACCTTTAGTTTTCTTTGGTGTAACATCGTCCATAGCCAATATGGGGGCGATAAATCGCCTTGGTAAAATACTGATAGGGATTGGAATTATCTTCGCTATAACCGCGCTATTATCAGGAATTCTAGCCTTTATTTCGGCATTACTATTTAATCCGCTCCAGGGAATTGAAGCAGGCGCAATTCAGAAGATACTAGCGCAGGCTGGTGGAGAAATGGATATAAACTCACAGAAACTATCCTTGGCTCAACAACTGGTAAAAACCATTACTGTGGGTGATTTCTTCGAACTATTCTCAAGGAATAATATGCTACAACTGATTGTGTTTTCTGTGATCTTAGGAATCGCGGTCGCACTTGTAGGCGATAAGGCTAATAATGTGAAAGACTTATTAAATTCAGGCTCTGAGATAATTATGAAAATGATAAATATACTTATGTACTATGCACCAATCGGACTTGGATGCTATTTTGCAACCATCGTTGGTCAATTAGGAACGCAGATATTAGAAGGATATCTGAAGGTTTTTGCTCTATATTTGATACTGTCAATTGTATATTACTTTATCTTTTTTAGTATATATGCATATATTTCAGCAGGAAGAGAAGGGTTTGTAGTATTTTGGAAGAATGTTATTCCTCCAACAATAATAGCATTGGCAACCTGCTCCAGTGCAGCATCCATTCCGGCTAATCTTGCTGCAACCAAGAAGATTGGGGTTCCTGATGACATAGCTGAGACTGTCATTCCAATCGGGGTAAATACTCACAAGGATGGATCTGTAATTGGAGGCGTATTAAAAGTTATCTTCCTATTTGTGTTATTTGGAAAGGAATACGATAGTCTACCTATGTTACTTTCTATTCTTTTGGTAAGCTTCTTAGTTGGTGCCGTAATGGGAGCAATCCCTGGGGGTGGTATGATAGGAGAGATGCTAATCATTAGTATATACGGTTTCCCACCTGAGGCACTTCCTGTTATTGCTGTAATCAGTACAATTATTGATGCACCTGCTACCGTGTTAAACTCAACAGGTAATACTGTCTGTACTATGTTAGCTGCAAGGTTTGTTGATGGGAAGCAGTGGTTAAATGAAGCAAAAGAACCTAAGAAACCAGAAAAAATAAAAATATCAGCTTGAAAATCAACTAAAGTAGTGAATAAATAATTTATTATTAATAAAGAATGAAGTAAAGTGTTGAGTAGTTATGATATCAATTAATACCAAAATCTGAAACATAGCAATTATTGATATATATCGGAAACAGGTTGTTTTAAGGCTTGTTTCCGATCTTGTTATTTATTTAAAGGATTTGCAAGTAATTATTATTAAATAATTATGCTCTCTAATGATTTACAAGAGAATTGCCGAATGAATTAGTAAGGCAATAGCCTGGTTTGTAAGACTTGTATATGATAAGATTATATAGGTTGGATAAATATTTTAAAAGTGCTGGAAGAGAAATTATAGCAAGACAAAAAGAAATGTACACAGTGCATGTTACAGTGCATGTTAAGATCAAATGAAAATAGGAGAGTTTATAAATGTATAATAATGAAGATGGAATGGCTACGATTAATCTCAATGGCGTAAGCTATCAAGGAGAAACATTAAAGAAATTTTTAGATTATTGTTTTCGCAATTGCGATACAATCTCATTGAGTCAGTCATCAAATATCGGAATGACGAAATCAGAAGCGGATAGAGCAATTGAGGAATATAATAAATATCTTCAAGAAAATGGATTATCTGAAGGATTGTATCCATCTGATGAAGAAATGTTGGAAGTGTATAAAAATATTGCGGAAACAGAAGAAGAACTTAAATCATTGATTCAAAGAGATAAAGATGCAAAGGCTAATTATGAAGCAAATTTTAAATTATCTGAGGAAGCAGTTGAATCATATGTTAATGAAAATTTCGCAGGCTATGACTTAGTTAATCGTGATGTAACTTGTATGACCCCAAGCACCTATGGTGGGCCAAAAGTAATGTATTATTTTAGACCAGAGGAAAATTTATTGCGTGAATTCTATAATATGAAGACTTTGTTTGATTCAGTAATAAAGAATGATGAAAAACAGCTATTACTAGATGATCCTACATTCTATCGTGAAGGTAAAATACTATTATTGGTATGTTCCCATGAAAAGTATGCAAGTCTTTTCGTAAATGAAAAGCTGTATAATGAATTTGCAAAATTAGGTATAAAGCACAGAGTAGGGTATGACTTTAATGGTTAACTTTTATATAATTTCTAAAAGCATAAGCGCGTCGCATTTTACATCTGTATATGCGACGCGCTGTTAACCCGCTAATTTTGTAATTATTATTTAGAATTATTATTAGAGAATTAAAGAAGATTTAAATTTTAAGGAGTTAGTCGTTTTTTGTAAATGCACTTATTACGGAACCAGTTGTAAAAATTGTAATTCATAAGCCTTCGTATCTAGCTGAAAATATCATTATTATGGAGTTGTAATTATAATCATTAAGGAGTGATCTAGTTAAGAACTATAATTATTAAGGAGTATAGGTTTTGACTTTGCAGCAACATAACTTATTTCTTTGTTTAGAAACCACCACATAAGCAAAGAATTAAAATAATAGGGAGAATTCCATCTAATCCATTACCACATCCGCAATCATTCTTTCCACCAAATCCTCCAAAGATGCCGTTATCGCCACCACATAGACATAGAAGAAGAATAATTAATAACATGGAATTATTACCACAATCGTTTCCTTTACCCATGAAGCAAGAGTTCGCTGATAATTCGCTCATATAATTGAGCCTCCTATAATTTATTTATACTCTAACATATGCGATGTATAGATTTAATTACGTACCCTACTGTGATATAGTCACCCATGGTATTTTACTATACTCTTGTTAAATATTTCATTGCCAACTCTTCACGTAATCCAGGAATTTCTGTCGTCCCTTTTTCTTTAGCTATTTATATATTTTTTGTTTAAACAGGATGGTTAAAACTTTAACAAACCAATAACAATATAATAAAAAATATGTCGAATATTGCATTATAAGCGTAAAATCCGGAAAAGTATTTGATGATTTTATTAGTTTATTTTATATTAGATGAATTATTATTATGCAAACGATTATAATTACAAATAAGAATATAAATTCAGTCATAAAAATATGTAAATTTATAAATCATTTAAATGCGACGGTTTGATAATGATAATTAAATTGTGACGATTAAACGATAAATGATGAAATATACAAAGATACATTGGATTTCATTTTTAAGAGAAGATTTAAAGAATTAGCATTAACATATAAATATAGTGTTTGTTTTAATTTGATCCTGTGATAGTTCTAATTATAATAAATTACTAATCTATAGATATTATATACATAGTTGCTCAAGAAAATATAATATTTAATTTAAAACGTTATGAGTTAGATACAATAAATAATAAGCTAAAGAGGAAATATGAATTTAAAATTAAATATTTAATTAGAGATTGAAGATAGCAACAATATTAGAGAAAAATAGCTAGTAAGTAAAAAGGAAGAAAACGGTGAAAAAAGGGGTTCCAGGAGCTATTCTTATAAAAAACACTACCAACTATTCAATAAACTTAGGTTTCACGAATAGTTGGATATCTTACTTCTACTGTATAATTCTCTATATAAAATCTATACAATCAAGTCTATTAACATTTATATAACCATATCTTGAATTCCAACTTAGCAATACTGCTATTTCAAGATCAAGTTCATAAATTAAATGAAATCAACACATTGTATTTTTTATATCAAATTAT
>JAAYSQ010000317.1 GCA_012523925.1 Clostridiales bacterium | reverse complement strand
TTTTCTTTAAATCGCTAAGGGATGAATTAGTAGTAATTAATTGAAGTATCAAAAGTTGATCTTGCTTTTGATTCTAAGTCCAACTTTAGGTGGTATAAATCAACAGAAATGATAAAAAACAATAAATTGCTTGAAACAAAATACAAAATAGTGTATGCTAGTTTAAGTTTTAGAGCCAATTATAGTAAAAATTAGTCTGTGTCACGTAATTTGTATAGTTAATACGATGAGACATGTAAAATGAAATGAGGGAAGTAGTAATATGCCAAGATATCTTGTAATTGTAGAATCTCCGGCAAAGGCCAAGACAATTAAAAAATTTTTAGGAAGAAATTATGAAGTAGTTGCATCAAATGGACATGTAAGGGACCTCCCTAAGAGTCAGTTAGGTATAGATATAGAGAATGATTTTGAACCCAAGTATATTACCATCAGAGGTAAGGGTGAATTACTTGCAAAGCTCCGTAAGGAAGTTAAAAAAGCAGATAAGATTTACCTTGCAACTGACCCTGACCGTGAGGGAGAAGCGATTTCATGGCATTTATATCATAGTCTGAAAATAGACGATAAACCTACCAGTAGGATAACTTTTAATGAAATTACTAAGAATGCAGTGAAGTCTTCTATTAAACAGGCAAGAGATATCGATATGGATCTCGTGGATGCACAGCAAGCCAGGAGAATATTAGATCGTTTGGTGGGTTATCTTATAAGTCCGCTATTATGGGAAAAAATCAAACGAGGACTCAGTGCCGGTAGGGTGCAATCAGTGGCACTAAGAATAATCTGCGATAGGGAAGAAGAGATTAATTCCTTTGTACCTGAGGAGTACTGGAATCTGGAAGCAGTATTTAAACTTGATGGTAAGAAGAAACCTTTGACCGCCAAACTTGGAGGCTCAAAGAAGGTTATTCGAAACGAAGCAGAAATGAATGAAATACTTGCTAAATTAGAGAATGCAGATTTTATCGTCGATGAAATTAAGAAAAGCGAACGTATTCGCAAATCACCATTGCCCTTTACGACAAGTACTTTGCAACAAGAGGCAGCAAAGGCATTAAACTTTTCTACGAAAAAGACAATGCAACTAGCACAGCAACTCTATGAAGGTGTTGAAGTGAAAGGCCATGGCACAGTAGGTCTGATTACTTATCTACGTACCGATTCCATACGTATAAGTGATGATGCGGATCGTGCAGTGAAAGAGTATATTAATAATAGCTATGGAGATGACTTTGTAGCCAAAGATGAGAATAAAGGGCGTAGCGGCAAAAAAGTACAGGATGCCCATGAGGCAATTCGTCCCACCTATGTGGAATATACTCCTGCTATGGTTAAAGAATCTTTGGGAAGAGATCAATATCGTTTATATCAATTGATTTGGAAGCGTTTCGTTGCAAGCAGAATGCAGCCAGCCAAATATGAAACCACATCCTTAAGAATTAAGGCAAATGATTATAGATTTGTAACTTCAACTTCTAATCTGGTTTTCGAAGGTTTTATGAAAGTATATATACCAGAGGAAGAGAAGGAAGAGACTGGAGTTGCTTTTGAAAACTTAAATGTCGGCGACAAGTTGAATCTGTCTGAGCTGAATAAGAGCCAGCATTTTACACAACCGCCGCCCCATTATAACGAAGCATCTCTTGTTAAAACTTTAGAGGAATTGGGAATTGGTAGACCAAGTACCTATGCACCAACAATTTCAACTATTATTTCTAGAAGGTACGTAGCCAAGGAGAATAAGAATCTCTATGTAACAGAACTTGGTGAGGCTGTTAATAACGTTATGAAGGCGGCCTTTTCCAGTATTGTGGATGTGAATTTTACAGCAAATCTAGAATCATTACTCGACTGTGTTGAGGATGGCACAGTTAACTGGAAAACTGTAATAAGAAATTTCTATCCTGACCTGAAAGAGGCAATTGATCATGCTCAAGTGGAATTAGAGAAGATTGAGATAGCAGATGAAGTTACGGATGAGATTTGTGAACAATGTGGTCGTAATATGGTAATCAAATATGGCCCCCATGGTAAGTTTCTTGCCTGTCCTGGATTCCCGGAATGTAGGAATACAAAACCATATCTGGAGAAGATTGGTGTTGCCTGCCCGGTTTGTGAAGACGATGTTGTAATTCGTAAAACCAAGAAAGGCAGAAGATATTATGGATGTATTAATAATCCAGAATGTGAATTTATGACTTGGCAAAAACCATCGAATACCCGATGCGAGCAGTGTGGTGGTGTTATGGTTGAAAGGGGCAAAAAATTAGTTTGTGAAGATAAGAATTGCGGTCATTCAATCGCATTTGAAAAATAATAGAAAAGGTTTATAATAGGTTATATCAAAGAAAATAGCCTAGATTTGAAATAATCAAATAAGTTTAAAAAATTAATGCATTAAGAGATGATTCAATAACACTATGCGATAATACTTTGAATTGGTTAATAATTTTAGAAATTAATAGAAAATGTATGTCAAAACAAAGAAAAAACTATTGTTTTTAAAATTAATTTATGATAAAATTAAAGATGCTAACAATTATATTACATCATAAAATCAGATTTTATAATATTAAAGAAATATTCAAAGAAATTTAATACCTTGGGGAGGTTAAAAAGAGCTGGGAGGAGCCGTATCAATGAGTGTACAATTATTGGATAAAACAAGAAAAATTAATAATCTGTTGCATAACAACAATTCACATAAGGTTGTTTTTAACGACATTTGTGTGGTCTTGAGTGATATATTAGAATCGAACGTCTTAGTGATTAGCCGTAAAGGCAAAGTACTAGGAATTAAGAATAGAGACGATATTGTTGAGATTAAGGAATTGATAAAGGATGTCGTTGGAAGACATATCGACAGTTTGTTAAATGAACGGCTCTTAAATATCTTATCTACTAAAGAGAATGTGAATTTGAGAACACTTGGATTTGAATTTGACGACGTTGATAACTATAAAGCAATTATTACGCCGATTGATATTGCTGGTGAGAGACTGGGTACATTCTTCGTCTATAAAACAGCAGAGCAATATACGATAGACGACATAATATTAAGCGAATACGGAACTACGGTAGTCGGACTGGAAATGATGCGTTCTGTAAATGAAGAAAATGCGGAGGAAAATAGAAAAATACAGATTGTTAAATCTGCAATTAATACCTTATCCTTCTCGGAGTTAGAAGCAATAACTCATATTTTCGATGAACTAAAAGGAAGTGAAGGTATCTTAGTAGCAAGTAAAATTGCTGACCGCGTCGGAATAACAAGATCGGTTATTGTTAATGCACTTCGTAAATTTGAAAGTGCAGGTGTGATTGAATCACGTTCATCCGGTATGAAGGGCACCTATATTAAAGTTCTAAATGATGTTGTATTTGATGAATTAAAGAACTTGAAAAATAATAATAATTAAATTATTTGGATATTAAAAATAATAATGATTAAATTATATGGGGTTTATGAGATTTTTCATAAATCCCTTATTTTTTATTTGGATATTGTCGTATATGCTTACCGTGTTTTGTTTGGAGTTTTTAAGATCAAAAGGCTTTTCTTTATATTAGATAAAAGGTCATATATGAAAAATGTATAAAAAATATAATGCATTTGAAAAATGTATGAATATTATGCACAAAAAACGTACTTACAAATAATTACAATATTATACTAGAAATACCATATAATAACAGTTTATTCTTTTGAAATTCTAAAAAATTAGATTTTTTACTACAAGGTATGGTATAATCCTACCATTTTTTCAAATATATCTTGTGTTTTTTTGAAAATTACTTATAATTATATTGAGGAAAGGAGAGCGGATATGTTAGGTTCTAATGCATTTAATTATATCAATGTTCTAGATAAAGCTGCAGATGCAAGTTGGTTAAGAAATGAAGTGATTTCTAATAACATTGCAAATGTAAATACTCCTGGTTACAAACGTAAGGATGTAGCGTTTGAAACCTATTTAAAATCAGCATTAATTGGAGATAATTCACTAGAGAAACGAGTGGCCGATATTCGCTTGGATGCAATCAATCCTTCGATTTATACGGATAACGCAAATCTTAGCTATCGTTTGGATGGAAATAATGTTGATATTGATACGGAGACGGCTAATTTGGCGCAGAATCAAATCAGGTACTATGCCTTGATTGATTCCATGACTCAGGAATTCAATCGATTAAAAAGTGTTCTTCAAATGAAATAATAGTTAGTGTGGCGCTCTGAAAAATCAGGCATTAATATGGGACAATAAGTGTGAAAAGAAAAGTTAGGGGGGAAAATCATGTCAACTATGAATGGAATGAATATCAGTGCTAGCGGAATGACAGCACAACGATTACGGATGGACATTATCTCACAAAATATCGCTAATGTGAATACGACCCGAGATGAACATGGCAATGTATATAAACGTAAAGCAGTAGTATTTGCTGAAAAAAATGTAACACCCTTTGGAGAAGTTCTAATGAAAACAGCAGGAAATGTAGGGAATGGCGTCAAAGTAACGCGGATTGTACAGGATAATCATGCCGATATGCGAAAAGTTTATGATCCTTCCCATCCAGATGCAGATGATGATGGATATGTTACTTATCCGAACGTGAATACCGTACAGGAAATGACGGATTTAATTGATGCAACCCGTTCCTATGAAGCAAATGTTACAGCATTCAATGCTGCTAAGAACATTGCATTAAAAGGTTTAGAAATAGGCAAATAAACTCTGGAGGTAATTTATGATTAACATAGTAAGTGGTATAACCGAATTTAGTAAGTATAGCGTGGGTTCGGTTACATCTGCAGAACAAAACAGAAATGCTACCTTTGAAAGCGTGTTTCAGGCAGCTGTTAATTTAGTAAACGAGACAAACAACTATTCCAATGCCGCAGAAGAGGCTGAAATGGCTTATGCTCTTGGACTAACGGATAATACCCATGACCTGCAGATTGCTCAGCAGAAAGCGAACATATCGCTTCAATACACTGTTGCAGTTCGGAATCAGGTGATTGAAGCATACAAAGAGATTATGAACTTACAGTTCTAATTAAAATGATAGGGTAAATACGAGTAGGGGAGCATGCAGTAATGGTTGAAAGATTAAAACAAATACCTAAACAATTGTTAGATATTTGGAGCAAGTATACAAGTAAACAGAAGACAATAATTGTTAGTACGATTTGTACGATTATTTTAGCATTCGCAATTTTAATACTTCTTATAAATCGAACGGAGTATGAAGTGCTTACGATTTGCGAATCAACAAAGGAAGCCAGTACAGTCGTAGAACTTTTAGAAAAAGAGGGAATAGAATACCAACTAGCTGAGGATAATATTACCGTATCTGTAGACCGCGAAAGGTATTCGGATGCAGTCCTGTTACTTGCTAGTAATGATGTGCCGTCAACTGGTTTATCCCTAGATGAATTGTTAAATAATAGCTTAAGTACGACAAATAGTGATCGTACACTTAAGCTGAACCTTTATATGCAGAATCAACTTCGTAATTATATTACAAAAATGGAAGGAGTTGAGGATGCACAAGTTTATTACATACCGGTGGAAAGTAGCAATTCCATCCTGACGGAACACCAAGAAACAAGCGCCAGTGTACTTTTAACAGTAAATGATGATTTTGAAAGAGGCACTGCGCAGACCATAGCAGAGGTTGTGGCTTCTGTAATAGGTAATGAAACAACGGATAAAATTAAGGTAGCAGATCAGAATGGTACCTTGCTTTTTGGTGCAGAGAAAGACCTGTATTCAGGTAGTGCTGTATCCAATGAAGATTATAAAGAACGTCTTCGCAATACCTTTATCAATAATCTATATATGGGTATTGTTAAGAGTGGTTATGACGATGTTGAAATCATGCCAAATCTGGTTTTTAACATGGATAAAGTAAGTGAACTTTATACTGAATATCTACCAGCGGATGATCAGGAGCAAGGTGTTTACGGACATAGTTATACATATAATTCTGAAAATGCAGGTTCTTCTGGTGGAGGAATACCAGGGACTAGCTCGAATGACGAGACCGATTATATGATCGATGAAGGGTCATCATCCAGTGGCACTGTTGAAATTGAAGAAATCGATTATCTTCCAAATGAGAGAATTACTAATACAGAATTTGAAGTGGGTGCAGTGATACCAGAACAATCCTCTATCAGCATCGTACTTCGTAAGTTAATAACATATAAAGAAGAAGATTTGGAATTACAAGGTTTGCTGGAAGATACTACATTTGATGAATATGTACTACATAATAAAGCGAGCCGGAAAGTAGAAGTGGATCCAGATATTATTACAATGGTATCCATGGCAACCGGCATAGCAGAGGAGAATATTCAAGTTATTTCTTATGAACAGCCAGTGTTTGTGCCTAGAACAGAAGTGGAAAGAAGCTGGACTGATTATATTTCTATATTACTTGCCGTTTTAATTGTAGCTTTACTTGCCTTTGTAGTATTTAAAGGAGTCGTACCTGTTAAAGTTACAGAAATGGAGCCAGAGCTATCGGTTGAGCAATTACTTGCTACAACAAAGGAAAATCAGACGCTTGAAGAAATTGAATTTAATGAGGTTTCGGAAACCCGTAAAAGCATTGAGAAATTTGTTGATGAGAAACCGGATGCTGTTGCCCAATTACTACGGAATTGGCTTAATGAAGATTGGGAGTAGTCTATGTTAGCAAATATTGTGCTCTGCAAAAAAATAGCAGGTAGTAAAGAAAGGTAGGAGCGTAATAATGTCGAAATCGAATAGTGATATCACCGGTGTACAAAAGGCTGCAATATTATTAATATCCTTAGGACCGGAAAGATCTGCAAGTATATTTAAACATTTAAAAGAAGAAGAGATTGAGACCTTAACTTTAGAGATAGCAAATACCCGTAGTGTATCTCCTGCTACAAAAGATCAGGTTATGGATGAGTTTTACGAAGTGTGTCTAGCGCAGCAGTATATTGCTGAAGGTGGTATTTCCTATGCGAAAGAACTTCTGGAAAAAGCGCTAGGTCCTGAGAAGGCCAAGGATGTTATTAGCAAGTTAACGGCATCTTTACAAGTTCGCCCCTTCGAATTTGTTCGCAAGACAGATGCGTCTCAGTTGCTTAACTTTATTCAGGATGAACATCCACAGACGATTGCACTTATCTTGTCCTATCTGTCATCAGGACAAGCATCTACGATTGTTTCATCATTGGCACCAGATAAGCAGGCGGATGTTGCAAAGCGTATTGCGCAGATGGATCGTACTTCACCGGATGTCATGAAGGCAGTTGAGAAGGTGCTGGAACGCAAACTAGCATCCCTAGTAAATCAGGATTATACAATTGTTGGTGGTGTGGATTCTATCGTAGAAATCTTGAATACGGTTGATCGTGGCACCGAGAAACATATTATGGAAACCTTAGAGATTGAAGATCCTGAGTTGGCAGATGAAATCCGCCGCAAGATGTTCGTATTTGAAGATATTCTTAGCCTTGATGATAAGTCTATTCAGAGAGTACTTAGGGAAGTTGATAACAATGAATTGGCAGTTGCTCTTAAGGGTGCAAACGAAGAAGTTCAGACAGTTATCTTCAATAATCTCTCCAAGCGATTGTCTACTATGATAATGGAAGATATGGAATATATGGGCCCTGTGCGTATGAAGGATGTTGAAGAAGCACAGCAGAAGATTGTTAATATTATTCGCAAATTGGAGGATTCCTCTGAGATCATAATATCAAGGGGTGGAGGTGACGAAATCGTTGTCTAATGTAATTAAAGCAAATACAGTCTATTATGACAAAAACTTAACGAAGACAATTGATAGTCACCAAAATTGGAAAAAGAAAGAAAGTTTATTAAAGAAATCTGCCCAAAACACAGAACACAAGAAGGAACCTATAGATGGTTTTGTGAAAGGGTTGGATGCGGTTCAAGTGAAAGAGATACCCTCCGAAGAGGAATTACTAGAACGATCCAATAAGATTATTGAAAATGCAAAATCAGAAGCGAGCCAGATACTCGAGCAAGCAAAACAGGAAGCGGCAACAAAGCAAAAGAAAATATACGCCGAAGCTAAGAAAAAAGGTTATGAAGATGGAGTAGCTTCCGGTTCACTCGAACTAAAGAAAAAAATGGACGAGGTTGAAGACGGTAAAATACAGCTTCAGAAAGAATTTGAGACCATGGTAAAGGAATTGGAACCGCAAATTGCAGATATTATTGCTTCCTTGGTTGAGAGAATTACTGGGCTGGTAGTATCGGATCGAAAAGAGGTTATCATTTATCTGATAGAAAAGGCTTTAAGTAAACAGGATAAATGCGATGATTTTAAGCTTCGAATTTCGAATGAAGATTATGATTTTGTTAGCAAAGCAAAGGATACAATTCTAGCTTCTATAGGAAGAGATGTAACATTAAAAATCATAGAGGATGCTTCTTTAGAAAAGAATCAATGTCTAATAGAAACGGATTTGTGTGTTATAGATTGTGGATTAGATGAGCAATTAAAGAATTTGATCATGGATATTAAATTGCTTGGAGGAGCCATTTAGCTACTACAAATTGTGATTTCTAATAATGACTACATATGCACTCAGTAGTTTGTATTTAAACTTTGCATACAAACAGGATATTCTACATCTGCATAGAAATGAGGTAACAATGATTTCCATCAATTTAGACAAATATGACCAATTGTTGAATAAAGATTATGAAAAAGAATATGGCAGGGTTGTTAAGATGGTAGGTCTAACACTAGAGGCTTCCGGCCCGACCTCTAATCTAAATGATGTCTGCTACATCATAGGTGAAAATCCGGAAGATAAGAAAATAGCGGAAGTGATTGGATTTCGTGAAAATCGTCTCTTACTAATGCCCTATGATGATATGACGGGAATTGGTATTGGGAGTCTAGTTGAAAATGCAGGTGCTTCCTTCGAGGTTCCTGTTGGAGAAGAATTGCTTGGCAAAACATTGGATGGATTAGGTAATCCGATGGACGGTACAAAGATTGCCTGCAAAGATTATTATCCTTCAGAAGCGGCACCTCCAGATCCTTTAAAGAGAAAAATAATAGATGAAGTATTACCTCTTGGAGTAAAGGCTGTGGACGGTTTGTTAACTGTTGGAAAAGGCCAAAGAATAGGCATCTTTGCTGGTAGTGGTG
The DNA here is from genome assembly GCA_012523925.1 of Clostridiales bacterium. Taxonomy (GTDB): domain Bacteria; phylum Bacillota; class Clostridia; order Lachnospirales; family Lachnospiraceae; genus Mobilitalea. The sequence continues at coordinate 3,498 of JAAYSQ010000317.1, read as the reverse complement.
TAGGTAAGAGTACTCTTCTAGGTATGTTTGCTAGAAACACCAAAGCAGATATTAACGTAATCGCATTAATTGGTGAGCGTGGTAGAGAGGTAAGAGAGTTTATAGAACGAGATCTTGGAGAGGAAGGTATGAAAAGGTCCGTCCTAGTGGTAGCGACATCGGATCGTCCGGCACTAATTCGTAAGAAAGCGGCGAAAACAGCAACGGCAATTGCAGAATATTTTCGTGATCAGGGAAAGGATGTTTTGCTTATGATGGACTCCTTAACCCGATTCTCAATGGCACAAAGGGAGATTGGTCTAGCTTCTGGTGAACCGCCAGTATCGAGGGGCTATCCACCTAGTGTTTATGCAGAAATGCCTAAGCTCTTAGAGCGAGCTGGTAATTCAGACCGTGGTTCTATTACTGGGCTTTATACGGTGCTTGTGGATGGTGATGATTTTAACGAACCAATTACGGATACGGCAAGAAGTATTCTAGATGGACACATAATGCTTTCAAGAAAGATAGCACAGAAAAATCATTACCCGGCCATAGATATCCTTCAGAGTATCTCCCGTGTTATGAGTAGTATTATCAGTAGCGATCATAAGGCTGCTGCGGGAAAACTTAAAAATGTACTAGCCACTTACCAAGATGCAGAGGACTTAATTAATATTGGTGCTTATAAAAGTGGTTCCAATGAGGATATTGATTATGCGATAACAAAAATCAAAGAAGTCAATGCCTTCCTTATACAGGATGTGAATCAAAAAGTAGATTTTGAAGATGTGATTAAATCACTAATGGAGATATTTAAAGAATAATGAAAAAATTTCGTTATCGAATGGAAAACATTCTGCAGATTAAAATCAAATTAGAGGATCAGGCTAAAAACGCATATAGTGTTGCAAGGGCTCGGCTCACCAGGGAAGAAGAAAAACTGGAGAAGCTTGAGCAACAAAAAAACTACTATGAAGATTATTTACGAGACTTAAGAAGTTCTAAATTAAATATATTAGAAATCTGTAATTGTGAAAAAGCGATTGATATCATGAAGATAAAGATAGATGGGCAGAAGCTTGTTGTAGAGGAAGCTAATAAACGTCTTGAGGCAGCAAGAATAAAACTGCAAGAAGCTATGGCTGAACGGAAAACACAGGAAAAACTCAAAGAGAAGGCATTTGAGGCATATATGTTGGAATTTGAGGCTGAGGAACAAAAAGAAGCAGATGAATTAAACAGCTTCCGATTTAGTAACATCGCGCTGGGTGAGGAGGACAAGTAATGGCGAAAAATAAGCAAGCCGGCGATAGGAATAAAAAAGAAGGAAGTAAAATATTGACCATATTGATTGCGCTTTTGATCGTGATTATATGGATAGCAATTTTTGCTTTATTAGTTAAGTTGGATATCGGTGGGTTTGGTTCCGGAGTTCTCAGACCTATATTAAAAGATGTGCCGATAATCAACCAAATCCTTCCGGATGTTACCGATGAGCAAGTCGCGCTTGAGAATAATTATTCCTATACTTCGTTACCAGAAGCCGTTGCAAAAATCAAGGAATTAGAATTGATTATTGAGGATTTAAACCAGAAGGATAAAGAAAACCAAACGGATAAAATGGAATTACAGGCTGAAATTAACCGTTTGAAAGCATTCGAGGAGATGCAAGCTGAATTTGAAGAGAGACAGATTGAATTTGACAAGAATGTCGTATTTAATGATAAAGCTCCTGACTTGGAAGAATATAAATCTTATTATGAGCAAATCAATCCTACAAACGCAGAGACAATCTATCGGCAGGTTGTAGAGCAATTACAGTACTCGGATGCAATTGCAGAGAAAGCAAATATCTATAAGAAAATGGATCCTAAAGCAGCAGCAAATATTCTAGAGACTATGTCAGCCGATATTGAAGCAGTTGCTCAGATTTTATTAAGCATGAGGCCAACAGAAAGTGCAGAAATTATGGCGGAAATGGATAGCGTCTATGCAGCCAAGGTAACAAAGAAAATGTTAGATATGGATAAAGAACGATTGGCTGAATAACTTATGATTACAAATAGAACCTACTCCAACAAAGTAAGTTCTTTGTAATACATTATTATTGAAAATTTGTCAAATGTATTTTCAATAATGCAAGGCGATTGAAGGTTCAACAAAGTATAATTTCAATCGTAGACCTACAATGAAGACGCGAAAATTATGTTTTCATTGTGATTAATAATTATGAAAGGAGGTATAGAAAGGTTGACAACGCAGAGTATAAAGGCTCAGCCAGCTAGTAGATTTGGGACTTCGTACCAAAGTGCTAATGTGAAAGGCAATTCAACTGACAACAGCTTTGAACTGCTAATGAACAATAGTATTAAACAAATAAGAGATATTAATAACCAAGATGTCTCAACCTTGGATGATACTAAGTCGAATGGGACAAGCCCTACCAAGGATCGCGTAAGAAGTTCTGATTCGAAAGCAAAGTCGCAGACATTTAAGCAGAAAGCAGACTCAAAGGATGTACAAACATCTACTAATGATGAGAATGTTGCTAATGTGACTGCAGTAGACAGTGAAGATATTAGCAAAGATTTACTAGTTACAATTGAAGAAGATATCTCGCAAAAAGTCATACAAGACATTACAAATGATACGACAAAGGATATTACTAAGGATTCTAAATTCCTTAAAGAAATCATGGAATTACTAGGTTCCATCCAGCAAGCAGCAATGGATATTCTTAATCTAAAACCAGTCGAATTGCAACAGCTTATGGAAGAGCAAGGGATGATAAGTGCAGATCTATTAAACCCAGATATGCTGCAACAACTGGTTTTAGCAGATAGTGGACAAACTGCGATTACAGCGGTGCTGACAGATGAAAATCTTGCAACTTCCATGAAGAGACTTCTACAGACAGCGGAAGAATTATCGACTAATTCGAAATTAGATTTATCCGAAATACAGGTGAAAAACATCCTAGCTCAGCTAAGCGACCAAGTGGGAATGGATGATAATGAACCTATATCAGAAATGGCAATGCAAGCTGATTTATTTCATCCGGTTCAGAATGAACGCAAAGATGTAGATATACAGAAGTTTCGCATGGATGAAACAAATAATAACTTAGACAGCAACGAATTAGTAACTCCAAAAGAAAACATTGCGGCAGAAACAGTTGCAAAAGATCCAATGTTTTCCCTGGCAAATGAAGAAAGTAACGAGCTTATATCGGAGTATGAGGAGCGTCAGCCGGAGTTTGAACCTGCAGATGGATTTACGCAATTTGTAGATCAGATGGTGGAAGCAACACAGAGAACATTATCCACAGATGCCAGTGGTGATATCGCTCACCAAACGGAGATAAGAGAAATTGCCAATCAAATTATAGAGCAAATCAAAGTGGTGGTTCGACGCGATCAAACTTCTATGGAATTGCAGCTTAATCCAGAACATTTGGGTAAAGTAAATCTATCCCTGCAATCGAAGGATGGTGCTATGACGGCACAGTTTGTTGTA
>JAAYSQ010000062.1 GCA_012523925.1 Clostridiales bacterium | reverse complement strand
TAGATTTGTTTATTATTTACCCCTGGATATGATATCTCTCCGAATGATATGGCTCCATTATCATTTAATTTTTTAGGAATGCTATAAGGTAATTTTCCCGAGGGATTAACTTCTCCGGCAATAACATTGGCTGTAGCACTTCCGGATTCTGATCCTAAATACCAAGATTGAATGATAGCAGGAACCTTATCAAGCCAAGGCATAGCAACAGCATTACCGCTCGTAATGATAAGTCCTAGATTCTTGTTTATTTTTAATATATCTTCTATTAACTCATTTTGTCCAAATGGTAAATCATAGCTAATGCGATCTCCTCCTTCACAGTCTTGTTGATAGTTTTTGTTTAACCCGCCAAAAAATAATACAACATCAGCATCTTTAACTAAATCGAGTGCCAGTGTTCTTAAAGAATCTGCATTGTATGGTGATTCTACAAATTGATCGTAAACAGTAGGTCCTGATCCATATCCCATAGTGTAGAAAACCTTATCTTCTCCATATTTTTCAATCAATCCTTCTAAAGGACTAATTTCCTTTTTTACTTTTAATTCAGAAGAACCTCCACCTATAGTGAGTGAACGAGTAGCATTTTCACCAATGACTACGATTTTATTATATCTATCTTTTGCTATGGGAAAGAAATGTTTTTCGTTCTTTAGAAGTACGATTCCCTCTTCAGCTATGCGGCGTGCTACATCCGCATGTTCAGGAGTGGCAAAACTTCCAAATGGACGATTCCTATCCATATTGGTACGGAATGTGAGGCGAAGAACACGACGCACTTTATCGTCAAGAGTTGATATAGGTAGTTCTCCATCTTTTATCTTTTTTAGATAGGGTTGAGCTAAGTAGTAGTTGTCATAAGCAAAGCTTTCTCCCCAAGTGAGGCCGTCTGTCCAAGTTCCCATTTCAATGTCAAGGCCATAAAGAGCTGCCTCTTTGGTATCGTGAGCGCTTCCCCAATCAGTGATGAATGCTCCATCAAATCCCCAGTCACTCTTAAGTATCTTGTTTACTAAGTATTCGTGGTGACTACAATATTGGCCTTTGAATTTATTGTAAGAACCCATTATTGTCCAAACATTTGCTTTTTGCACTCCTGCTTTAAATGCGGGTAGATAGATTTCATGCAAGGCTCGTTCACTAACTTCTACGTCAATAGTACTTCGCCATAATTCTTGATTATTTAATGCATAATGTTTCATACAAGCAGCAACACCATTTTCTTGTACTCCTTTGATATAAGGTACTACCATTTCTGATGCCAAATAAGGATCTTCTCCGAAATATTCAAAATTGCGCCCATTCATAGGCGTTCGATAAATATTTACGCCAGGCCCTAATAAGACATCTTTTTTTCTATATCTGGCTTCTTCACCAATGGCACGGCCATATTCAGCGGATAAGTCTGGGTTAAAGGTAGCGGCTAAGCAAGTAAGAGCGGGGAAAGCTGTACAGGAGTCATTTGTCCATCCTGCATGTGCCCATGTGTCCCAATCAATCTCCATACGTACACCGTGGGGGCCGTCGCTCATCCATATTTCGGGTATGCCTAAACGTGGTACGCCCGGGGTACTGAATTTGGATTGGGCATGAATCATTGCAATTTTCTCTTCAAGAGTCATTTTTGAAAGTGCATCATCTATGCGTTTCTCAATAGGTTGTTTGTCGTCCAGATAGATTGGGACTTCTTTTTTTTGTGCATAAAAAGGCATTACTGTAAAAAATGTTAGTAAGCAGATAACTAGTTTTTTCATTCTTTTATTCTTTATTTGTCAATAATAAATTTTAATTCTTTGATTGGGTTCCGTTACATTTATTCTTATTTTTTGATCAAAGTAATCATAGCTTTGAATTCCTAATATTTTTCTTGGTTTCTTTAATGATTTTATAATAAACTCATGAGGTGTTGATGTTTGGAAATCTATTTGGTTAATTTCTTTATTCTTCCATATAAAACCAACTTCAGCACCTCCTCTTACTTTAATGCCTCTAATTTTACCATTTGTCCATTCCTCCGGAATGGCAGGTAATAATTCAATATAACCTGCATGACTTTGGACTAACATTTCCATTATTCCGGCTGAACCTCCAAAATTGCCATCTATTTGCATCGGTGGGTGGGCACTAAAAAGATTAGGGTATGTACCTGCATGATTTTTTGCCGGGGTGAGTAAATCTCCAATTAATTTATAGGCTCTGTTGCCGTCTTTTAATCTAGCCCAGAAATTTATTTTCCAAGCCACCGACCAACCGGTTGACATGTCACCTCTGCGATTAAGTGTAACTTTAGCGGCTTCCATTAATTGAGGAGTTTTTTCGTAGGTTATTTCATTCCCCGGAAAAAGCCCATATAATTGTGAAATGTGTCGATGATGAGGTTCTGCCTCTTCGTAGTCCTCAATCCACTCTTTCACTTGTCCATATTTACCTATTGATGTTGGAGCCAACCTTTTTAACTTTTTATTTAGAAGTTGTGCAAAATCTTTATCACAATTAAGTAAATCTGTTGCTGTAATTGTATTTGTGAATAACTCCCGTATAAGTTGATTGTCCATTGTTGAGCCGGCAACAATACTTAGTGTATCTCCACTTTCACTTATATATTTATTCTCAGGAGAAGTAGTAGGGGCTGTAACTAAATAACCATTGTTGGGATTTTCAATCAACATATCGTTAAAAAATGCTGAAGCTCCTTTCATAATGGGATAAACCACTTTTAGGTATTCTTTATCTAAAGTATATTCATAATGTTGCCATAAGTGTTGACAAAGCCAAGCATTAGCTGTATTGGTAGCTCCCCATGAGGGATCTTCACTTGGAGAAGTGAATTGCCATATATTTCCTAAAATATGGGTGACCCAACCTGAACTGTTGTAATATATTTTGGCGGTTTTTTCTCCAGCCGGTACTAAGTTTTGCACATAATTTACCAATGTGGTATGTAGTTCGGATAGGTTCCCTGATTCGGCTGGCCAAAAATTCATCTGAAGATTTATGTTTAAATGATAATCTCCATTCCATGGTGTCATTATTTGATGAGCCCATAAGCCTTGTAGGTTTGGAGGAAGACCTCCAGCACGTGTTGATGAAATAAGTAAATAACGGCCATATTGCATATATAAAGCAATTAAGTTATAGTCGGTTTTATCTGTGGAAAAAGCTTCTAGCCGTTTGTCTATGGGTAGATCTGAGTTTTTATTCTTATCTAGTGTTAAATCTACTCTATCAAAGAGTTTTTTATATGTTTCGCTATGTCTTTCTTTTAATCTATTATAATCAGTTTGATCTATTTGATTGAGAGAAGTTATTACTTTTTGCTTGGCAGAGGTGTTATCATAGTTTGTTGCCATGGAAACAAAAAATAAAACTTCGTCGGCATTTCTAATAATTATGTTTTTGTCTTTGATTGTGATTGTTCCTCCTATATTCTTAATTTTCACTTTTCCATAAAAAATCAATCCTCCATAAGGATTTGCACTAGGCATTTGTCCGCCGATTATAAGAGTATTTTCTTCAGCCTGACTCCAATAATTTTCATCACGATTCAGAGATACATCCAAGGAGAGAGCCTTTTCTTTATTTGTAGAATAACGTATTACTCCAATATCATCAGCAAAGGACGTGAAGTACTCCCGCTTATAGGTTACTTCTCCTCGTGTGTATAAGGTTCTGGATATAGCATTATTCATGTCTAATTCCCTGCGGAAATAGCTCAGTGTTTCATTCTTATCATATATGGATTTAATATGTAGATTGGCAAAGTTTTGATAATTTCCATAGTTTGTGATATCCCCACTCCCTTTTCCTAAACAGGTAAAGGTTTCATACATCAACTCTTCTGCTTCTTTATTTTTTTTCTGAAATAATAAGTTTCTTATTTCTGGCAGGTAAGAATAAGCTTCAGGATTATCAGCTTGTTGTTTTTGGCCTGCCCATAAAGAGATTTCATTTAAGACTATTCGTTCTTCATCTATTCCGCCCCAAGGCATAAAGCCAATCCTCCCATTACCTAAGGGAATCGTTTCCTCCCATATGGATGCAGGCTTGTCAAAGTAGTATTGCCAAGTATTTTGCTGTCCTAAGGCTAAGTGTGTTGATATTAATAGAATGATGTATAGAACTATTTTTTTCATTGTATGATAATTTTCTTTCTTAGTCTAATATCTTTAGAAGAGGCACCAATTTGTAAGTCAACTATCCCTTTTTCAAGCAGGAAAGCTTCTTGCTCATTATCCCAATATTTTAAGTCCTCAGCATCTAAACTTAATGCGATGGATTTAGTTTCTCCTTGTTTTATCATTTCTCGTTTGAATGCTTTAAGTTGTTTTATTGGTCTGTCTATCTTTGATTTGGGGAATGAAACATAGAGTTGTACTACTTCCTCTCCATCAGATGAGCCTGTATTCTCTATATCAACAATTATATTGAGCGTTTCATTGTCAGTCAGTGTGTTCGATGATAACTTGATGTTTTTGTATTTAAAAGAAGTATAACTTAATCCAAATCCAAAAGGATAAAGAGGCTCTTTCTTATTATACATATAGGTACGTCCATTGCGAATGTCGTAATCCATCATAGGAGGTAAATCATCTATTGATTTTACCCAAGTCTGGTTAGTACGTCCAGCAGGGTTAATCTTCCCAAAAATAATGTCAGCAAGACCATTCCCCAGTTCTTGGCTATTATTTGTAATATGTATGATTGCGGGAAGATTTTCTTGTGACCAATTGATTGCAAAAGGGAAACTGCTAACCAATATAAGAATTGTATTCGGATTAGCTTTATATGCTATTTTAGCTAAATCTTCTTGTTCAAGTGTAATTGCTTTTCGGTCAACAGCTTCCCTTCCATCACTGGGTACAGGGGAATATTTCCAATCTGCTTTTGTTCCATATACGTGATTGCCAACACAAACTAATGCTACATCGGCTTCTTTAGCTGCGTGATAGGCTTTGTCAGCCTCATTATTTTCTGCGAAAATGACTTCCACATTTTCACCTACCACATTGTAAATGCCTTTGAGTATACTAATTGTGTAAGGCGCTGTACCACTATACCAATCATATAATACCTCATCAGCACGAGGTCCAATAACTGCTATTTTTTTTAATTTTCTTTTGTCAAGAGGCAATGTACGATTTTCATTTTTGAGTAATACTGCAGACTTTGCCGTAACTAAACGGACAAAATCGTGTACTTCAGGTTTATTGAATGTTGGCACGGTATCAGTAGTCCCTATATGGGCATAAGGTAGTTTTGTTTGATCAGCATCTAATAAACCTAGTTTTAGTGCAACATAATAATTACCTCTAATGGCTTTATCAATATCTTTTTCTGTGAGCAAATTTTCATCTAAAGCTTCGTAGATATAAGGTACATATTCATCAAGAAACTGTCCAACGCCTGCTTTAACGATTGCTGCTGCACCTTCAGTTGGATTTGAAAAAGCTTTATGTGCTTTTATTAGTAAATTTAATGCTCCTCCATCAGTACAGATTATTCCGTTTTGTCCCCAGGCTTTACGAGTATATTCCAGTATGGGATGTATGGTCATAGGAGTGTTGTTCCATGAGTTATAAGCGGCCATAAATGCCCGTGAGCCTCCTTCTTGTATTCCCTTTTTGAAAGGATATGCATAATATTCGTGAAAGAGTCTTTTGTCGAAGTTTGATGAAGTTGAATCACGGCCATCTTCATTACTATTTGCCAGAAAATGTTTCATCAATGAAGCTGACTTCCAATATTTCTTATTGTTGCCCTGTAATCCTTTAATGAAAGCTACACTCATTTGTGCAACATGGTAAGGGTCTTCACCAAAACTCTCTTCAGTTCGCCCCCATCTAGGGTCACGTGTTAAATCGGCATTAGGTGCTCTCATAATTAGAATATTCCTTTGATATTTTGGATTCTGGGCATAATAACGGATTTCTTCAGCTTCAATATCCGCTATTTTTGTTATAAGTTCGGGATCCCAGGTTTCTCCTAATCCATAAGCTTGTGGAAATATGGTTGTAGGATAAGTTACCGGAACGGCATTTCCATAAATAATTTTATATCCACCCCAGTTTCCTGTCCCTCCTAAGGCCAATCCATGAAGTCCCTCTCCATGACCAGTATTTCTAATTCCAAGACGAGGTACTCCAAGTTCAGTCGATAATGCTCGTATTTTCTCATCAATGGTCATTAAAGAGAGTAATTTATCAATACGTTCTTCATCGCTTAAGTTTAAATCTTGAAAAGGATGAATATATTGTGAAAACAGAAGGTTATTTATAAATATAAGGTTGATAATTATTAATACAGTCTTTTTCATAAGTAGGTCATTGATTAAAAAGCTGAATAGTAGAATCTTTAGTTTTATCTTTTAGCAAAATAATGGATGTGATTACTTTTTTGTTATTCTTTAAGAGCTCCTTGATTAAATTATTGTACAATGTAATCGAACCAATCGTAATACACTTTAGCTTTACTTGGCTTTCCATTTGAAGAAGTATATAAGCCTATCATTACACCAGTGAAACCACCGGCAACTTCAGTACTGAGGTAACGAGTATCCAATATCCCTAGTTGTTTGTATTGATTACTATTATCCTCTGCATAATAAAATGTATAGTGTAGGGGTTCTCCAATTATTTTAAGTTTTATTTGATTGCTTTTTATTGGTTTTTCAGCAGCTATGTATTCGTGAGAGCCAATCTTTACCCGTAATTGGACGATGTATTGATTTTGCTCCTTTCTTATAAATAAATCATAATGATGTGTATTATTCTGGATAAGAGTCATTCCTGCCTCTTCATTGACATCTGAAGAAATAAATTCCAGGAAGGTCGCTGCTTCAAAATCATGTTCCGTCTGTCGTCGACAGATTAATGATATTGCATCTGTATCATTTAAGGTATAAGATGCCGTATTCATTCTTAGCCATCCCTTCCTTTCATTTAAAGAGTAGTTTTCTCTTATGGGATTACGTAAGAATTGCCATTCGAAACCCAATTTCTCTTGATCAAAATGAATCCTTTCAGGCTTTTTATTAAAAGGATGATTGGGAAGCGTTGGGACTTTCATATCTAATGAAACAGTGCCATTTCCATTGACCTGTGGCCAGCCATCTTTAGGCCAGTCAATGGGAGCCAAAAATGTTTCTCTTCCCAATATGTGATAATAAGCGAATTGCTGAGTTACTCTGAATCCAAGAAATACAGCCCACCATGAACCATCTTGCGCTTGAATGAAATCGGCATGTCCAACTCCTTGTATTATGTTACCTTGTCCAGCTCGGTTACAATGTGTAATGATTGGGTTGAGTGGACACGATTCGTAGGGTCCCAAAAGATTCCTACTTCGTCCAATGGTTGCACTGTGAGCATATTCTGTTCCTCCTTCACCCAAAAGTAGATAGTAATAGCCATCTTTTTTATAAATGTGTGGAGCTTCAGGAAAACGTCCACCTATACCTCCCCATACAAGATGTTCAGGTCCTAGGACTTTTCCAGTCTCTATATCAATTTCGGTTATTCGTATACCTTCATTGCCTTGTGTTACAAAATAGGTTTTACCATCCTCATCCCAAAATATGTCAGGATCTATACTGTCAATATTTACCCATATTGGCTCACTCCAAGGTCCAGTCGGTTTTTTTGCCGTACAATAAAAGTTTCCACCACCCGATACGTTAGTACAGATAACATAGAATAAGCCATTGTGGTAACGTAAAGATGGGGCATATAAGCCTCCTGAAGCAGGAGCTTTATGTAGAGGAAGTTGAGAATCACGATTAAGGCAATGCCCAATTTGTTCCCAATTTACAAGATCTTTACTGTGATAGATAGGTAGGCCTGGAAAATACTCAAATGAAGAGGTTACAAGATAAAAATCATCTCCTACCCTGCATATACTTGGGTCCGGATTGAATCCTCGCAGTATTGGGTTTTTGTATCCATTGTGTGCCCAAAGATTAAGGGTCCCGAGAGTCAATAAGAGGAAAAGTGCAGATACTCTACCAGTGTTTTTCATATTAAGATAGATAAATTGATTAAACAAATATTCTTCTGTACAGATGATGTGTTATAGCATCCCTGATGTTTACAAACTTATCTCATAAATATGAATTAGTCCTTCTAATATGTTTATTAAGAGGGGCTAAAATGTTTCCTTAAACTTTTTGGTGTGTTTTTTTATATTCACTAGGTGTAATGCCAAATTCTTCTTTAAAATATTTACGAAAATACTTAGGATCATTGAACCCTACTTGGAAGGCTATTTCATTAACAAACATCTGACTTTTTTTTAATAAATCTGCAGCACGTTTTAACCGAATCAGGCGAATGAACTCAGAGGGAGTCTTATTTGTTAGAGCAAGTATTTTTTTGTAAAAATAAACACGACTCATTCCCATATCCTTGCAGAGATCTTCTACGAGAAACTCCGGATCTCCTATGTTTTCTTCAACAATGGATATTGCTTTCTCTACGAATTTTTCATCCATTGTCTTGATTTCGATTGGGCTTGGAGAGATGTCAATTTGTTTTTTAAATCGATTCTGAAGCACCTTTTGACGTTCAATTATTTTTTCAATCTTCAGTTTAAGGATATCAATGTTAAATGGTTTTGATATGTAGTCATCTGCACCTGCTTCTATTCCTAAGTATTGATTTTCTTCCGAAGATTTTGCTGTAAGCAATAGGATGGGAATATGAGATGTACGGATATCCGCTTTTACTTTGCGACAAAATGCATAGCCGTCCATTACTGGCATCATAACATCACATAAGATGATATCAGGTAATTGGTCAAGTACAATCGCATACCCTTCTTGCCCGTCGTGAGCTGTTATGACATGATAATCTTTGTGGAATAAATGCTCAATAAAACTACAGAAATCTTCATTGTCATCAACAATGAGAAGCATAGGAAGATGCTTATTCAGTGTACTTTTATTGTAATCTTTGTTTATTAAGGTAGATTCTGTTTGTGTAGCATCCATAACTTCTTCAATAACCTCATTGTGTTCTAGAGCAAAATTATTTGCATTTGATATTGGAATGAGTATTGTAATGCTGGTACCTTTACCTTCTGTGCTTTCAATAGATATCTTTCCATTGTGAAGCTTAACATATTCACTCACCAAATGCAACCCTATCCCTGTCCCCTGTGGCATATTCTTATGAGGACTTTCAATTCGATAAAAACGCTCAAAAATCTTTTCCAGATGCTCTTTAGCAATGCCAATACCCGTATCTGAAACTTTAATGGATAAATCTTTTTTGTTCGAGGGTAATGTTTCGCATATGCCAATGCTTACATCGATGTTTCCACTTTCGGTATATTTAAGAGAATTAGAGAGTAGATTTGATATAATCTTTTCTATCTTTTCGGCATCAAAATCCATTGGTAAAGTATTGATGAAAGAGGTAAATGTAAGATTAATGGATTTGTCGGCAGCTAAGGATGAAAAAGATTGGCAAATATTACGGATAAATGGAATAATATCCCCGTTCCTTAAGTTTAAAGTCATTTTATTAAGATCGAGACGTCTAAAATCCAATATATCATTGACCATCTTTAAGAGCTTTTGCGTATTGCGATAAGCAATGGATAGAATGGTTTTATGTTCTTGACTCTGAGTTTCCTTTATTAGTTTTTCAATGGGAGTCATTATTAAGGTTAAGGGAGTTTTGAACTCGTGACTTATATTGGTAAAAAAACGTATTTTAAGCTCATCCACTTCATGTGCTTTTTGCACTTCTAGCATTTTCTGGGCATGTTTGAATTCACGTTTTTGTTCATTCAGTTTCCATTGGATGAAAAACCAAATAAGTAGAAACATCAGGATTACATAGGTAAGGATAGCCCACCAGGAAAGCCAAAAGGGTGGTCTTACCGTAATCATCATTTCTAGTGGTTTTTCAGACCATACATTATCACCATTGCTTGCATAGACAATGAGTTTATATTTTCCAGAATTTAGATTGGAGTAGGATGCCACTCCAATGCCATTCTTTATTTCTGTCCAATTATCATCTAACCCTATTAGTTTGTATTTATAATGATTTTTTAGAGGATTTTGAAAACTCAGGGCCGAGAATTTTATAGTAATATTTGTCTGATTGTAGTCAAGAATTATTTCATCAAGTTCAGAAATGGTTTTATCCAAGATGACTTTCTTCCCATACTTGGTGTTTGGCTTTATTGTTTGATTAGAAATTAATAGATCTGTAAATTTTGGTTGTGGTATCTTCTTATTGGGATTGATATTCGATGGATTAAAAGATACGTATCCTCTAGTGAACCCTACATAAATCATCCCCTCTTTGTCTTTATGGATGGCATTTAAATTACAGATGTTACTAGGTAAACCATCCATTTCATCGAAATTTGTTATGTAATAATCTAATTTATTGTTGATGAATTGGCAATAGATATGAGCCAACCCTCCACGTGTGCCAACCCACATATTTCTGTTATTATCTTCAATTAGTGAAACTACCTCATCACTAGGTAAGCCCTCTTTTTCATGTATGAAAATTAAAGAATGATCGATTGGATTATAAATGTTTAATCCCTTGTCGGTAGCCAGCCAATAAAGTCCACGTGAATCAATGAAGAATTGATTGAAAGAGATACTGGTTAGTAAATCCCTTTTTAGATTGTCATTGAACAACGAAGAGATTTCTTTCGTGATGCCATCGATGACATTTATGCCTAAATCAGAACAAAAGTAGATGTTTTTATCTTTGTCTGTAAAAATAGAAGAAATATAGTTTGAATGAATCTCGGTGTGATTATCTTGGTTGTAATGTGTAAATGTTTTACGATCAATGTCCAGCTTGTCTAATCCCCCTCCTAAGGTTCCTATCCACAGATTGTTATCTGAATCCTCCGCTAAATCATAAACACTTTTACTGGAAAGTGCATTTGAATCATTCTCTTTGACAGAATAGTGAGAAAACTGATTGTTTTCATATTTATTCAATCCTCCCAAAAAAGTTCCTATCCATAGCTTATTATTCTGATCTTCAAATAAAGCCGTAATGATGTTTGATGAAATGCTGTTCTTATCATTTGGATTCTTCCTGAATATCTTTATCTCATCTTTGTTTTTGTTATACCTTATGAGTCCTTGTCCATCAGTTCCAATCCAAAGATTATCTTGAGAATCAATATATAGTCGGTTGCAATCAAAAATCTGAGGACCTTTGTTGAAGTATGAAGTGACCCTGTTTTTCTTAAATTTATAAATGTTGGGATGATAAAAGGATACACCATATTTGTATGTTCCCACCCAAACTATTCCTTCGTTATCACAAAATAAGCTGATGATAGAGTTTTGGCGGATGGATCGCGTGTCAGATATTTCGTTTTTTAAGATGGTTATCTCTTTTGTATCCTTATTAAGGATGTTTATACCACCGTGATCCGTTGCAATCCATATCAGGCCTTTCTTATCTTGAATCATGGCTCTTACGAAGTTACTTGATAATTTTTCATTACCATAATTTTTTAATGTGTTCCAAGATGATTCTTTAGAGTCATAATAAGCTACTCCACTATCTGATATGGCAGGGTAGAGCCATACTTGTTGTTCTTTATCAATGAATAAGGATCTTTGAAGGGTAGGATTTCCTCCATTTTTTTGGAAGAACGTATCTCTAAAATCCATTGCTTTTGTTTTTTTATTTAAACGCTCAACGGTACCTTCTTGATATAATAACCAGATAAAGTCTTTTGATATCTTTAGGTTTATGATTTCATTATCCTTATGCTCTTCGTCATTTGCAATAGTGAATATTTTTATCGTTTGTTTTTCACTTTCATATTTATAAATGTCATTTTTATCGTGATAGTAACAGTATATGTCCTTGTTATGATCAATTTCAACGAAATCGGGTTTAATTGGTAGGTCTAACTTCATTAGAATAGAGTCTATGTCTTGAACAAACGTTTCTGTTTTCAAATCATAGATGACATATCCGCCATTTGCATATTGTAGCCAAAGCCTGTTGTCATAATCTTCTTGTATCTGAGTGTATTTATCATATGGGGAACTGCTCGGATCGTCTTTTATATGCTTGTATACTTTGAAATTAATACCATCATACCTGTTTAACCCCATATGGGAAGCAAACCACATGAATCCTCGGCTATCTTTAAAAATATACTCAATTTGATTATTTGATAAACCCTTTGAACTATCTATATGTGAAAAGTCATAGTGTTCAGGAAATATTGATAAGGAAATGGTTAAACTGATAAAGGTTACGAATAATCTCATGGTTTTAGATTTGGTGTGTATGGCAAATGTAGGGAAAAAAGATCGCTATGCACAGCTAATTAGCAAAATATACTCCTTTTAGAAACATTTGACCCCCTTTGTTTTTCTTATGAAGATGGCTTTTGAAACATAGAAGAAGTTCTTTCGAGAGTAGAAGGTGTAACTTTGTTTTATGAAATGAATGTTTAATTTTAACAAAATACTATGAGAAAAATCGGATTAGTTATTATTATCAGTTTACTGCTTTTTTCCTGTAAAGGGAGTAACTATAAGAAGATTGAAGATGGCATTATTGTCTCGGTGAAAACTGCGGTGGATGGTGGGGCTAAGAAAGTGCGATTACAAGTTGTTAATGATGATATTATCCACATTACAGCTACACCTACTGGTGAATTTTCTAATCGTAAGAGTTTAATTTCCGTTCTTGAAGAAAAAGCAAAAACAGATTGGACTGTTGAAGAAAAAGCAGACCTGATACAACTCAAAACATCCAAATTGATAGCTCATGTTTCGCTTGTCACGGGAGAAGTCGTTTTTACTGATTTAGAAGGAAATACAATCTTGGCAGAGAAACAAGGGGGGGGAAAATTCTTTCAGTCAATTGAAGTTGACGGTAAAAAAGCTTTTTCCATGCATCAAGTGTTTGAATCACCCGAAGATGAGGCTTTTTATGGTTTAGGACAACATCAATCGGATGAATTCAATTATAAAGGTAAGAATGAAACGTTGTATCAATATAATACAAAAGTGTCAGTTCCATTTCTAATTTCAACCAAAGGATATGGCATCCTTTGGGATAATTATTCACTCACTCGATTTGGCGATCCGCGAGAATACGATCAAATCAGTCAGTTTAAGCTATATGATAAAAATGGAAAAGAAGGAGGTTTGACTGCGACCTATATGGTGAATTCTGATCCTAAAGATGTTTTTATAGAGAGAATAGAATCAATCATTGATTATGAAAATCTTGAGACCGTAAATAATTTTCCAAAAGATTTTCCTTTCCATAATTCCCGTATTATTTGGGAAGGTGAAATAGAACCTCAAGAATCGGGAGTCTATCATTTCATACTTTATTATGCAGGATATACAACTGTATATGTAGATAATCAGGTCATTGTCCCTGAAAGGTGGCGTACAGCTTGGAATCCTAACAGTTACAAATTTAAACTGGATTTAGAAAAAGGAAAGAAACATCAAATAAAATTAGATTGGAAGCCTGATGGTGGTATTTCTTACGTAAGCTTGAAGGCTTTAAGTCCCCGCCCTGTAACAGAGCAAAACCAACTGTCTTTATGGTCTGAGATGGGGAATGAAATTGATTACTTCTTTATAAATGGTGCCGATTTCGACGAGGTTATCAGTGGCTATCGGACAATAACAGGAAAGGCTCAAATTATGCCTAAATGGGCTATGGGTTTTTGGCAAAGCCGTGAACGTTATAAAACACAAGATGAATTGCTTGGTGTGGTAAAAGAATATCGTAAACGTAATATTCCTCTTGATAACATTGTGCAAGATTGGTCGTATTGGCCTGAAGATGCTTGGGGAAGTCACGATTTTGACCCTGCACGTTTCCCTGACCCAAAAGGAATGGTTGATGAAGTCCATAAGCTGGATGCACGTATTATGATTTCAGTATGGCCTAAGTTTTATTATACAACAGATAATTATAAGGCTCTAGATGAAAAAGGGTGGATGTATAACCGGGCCGTAAAAGATAGTATCAAAGATTGGATTGGTGAAGGGTATATAGCTGGTTTTTATGATGCTTATAGTGAGGGAGGTCGCAAGATGTTTTGGGATCAGATGAATGAGAAATTATATTCTAAGGGGATTGATGCCTGGTGGATGGACGCTTCAGAGCCGGATATCTTGTCGAATGCAAGTATGGAATATCGTAAGGAATTGATGAATCCAACTGCTTTAGGCCCTGCAACTGAATATTTTAATGCGTATGCACTTCCGAATGCACAAGGCATTTATGAAGGACAACGTAGTGTAAACCCTGATGAACGTGTGTTTTTGTTAACTCGTTCAGGTTTTGCCGGTTTACAACGGTATTCAACGGCAACTTGGAGTGGAGATATAGGTACACGTTGGGAAGATATGAAGGCCCAGATTTCAGCAGGATTAAACTTTGCTATGTCGGGCATTCCCTATTGGACAATGGATATTGGAGGGTTTTGTGTTGAAAAGCGTTATGAAACAGCAAAAGAGGGAACAGAGGATATGAATGAGTGGCGTGAGTTGAATACTCGATGGTTTCAGTTTGGTGCATTTTCTCCCTTGTTCCGTAGTCACGGACAATATCCATATCGTGAAATATATAATATCTCACCTGCAGGTCATCCAGCATATAAAAGCATGGTATATTATACCAATTTGCGTTATCGTTTGATGCCATACATCTATACCTTGGCTGGAAAAACTTATTTTGAAGATTATACAATTATGAGGGCGTTGGTGATGGATTTTGTTTCGGATGCAAAAACTCATAATATTGGTGATCAATATATGTTTGGTCCATCATTAATGGTTTGTCCGGTATATGAATATAAATCACGTTCTCGTCAGGTTTATTTTCCGTTGAATGCCAATTGGTATGATTTTGAATCTAATCAGTTTATAAAAGGTGGGCAGACTTTAGTTATTGATGCACCTTATGAGAGAATCCCTCTTTTTGTGCGTGAAGGATCTATACTTCCTATGGGTAAGGAAATACAGAACACAACACAGCAACAGGCTGATAACTTAACCATCCGAGTTTATACAGGAGCCGACGGGAAATTTACCATCTATGAGGATGAAGGAACAAACTATAACTATGAAAAAGGCTCTTATGCTACCATTCAGCTTTCTTATAACGAAAACGCTAAAACCCTTTCCATAGGTAAAATAGAAGGAGCATATGAAGGGATGCCTAAAGAGAGGAAGTTAAATGTCATATTTATTCTAAAAGAAGGAAAAGAATCAACTCCAATGGTAGTTGATTATAAAGGAGAAGCAATGCAAATTGTCGTTCCTTAAAT
>JAAYSQ010000316.1 GCA_012523925.1 Clostridiales bacterium | reverse complement strand
TTGATATTAATAGGAGGATATCCTTCTTTCATAAGTTCAAAATTCATAATTAAACGTCCAGTCCTACCATTTCCATCTATGAATGGGTGTATGGCTTCAAATTTTAGATGAAATAATGCAACTTTTTCAATTATATGTTTATCTTTCATTTCTTCATTATATTCATTAATTAATTGCTCCATTAATACTGGCACCAAATATGGTTGAGGTGGTTCATGTACTGCACCTAAAATAGTAACTGGTATACGTCTATATTTTCCCCTATCCTGAGGCTTATCCATTAAAACTATGCTATGAATATCCTTTATAATATTCTCTGATAAAGGTATTTTTTCTTTTACTAATTCTTCTATAAAAAAAAATGCCTCCTTATGTCCAATTGCTTCCATATGCTCTTTCAATGGTTTTTCATCTATAGTAATTCCTTCCTGTAAAACAAGTGCTGTTTCTTGTAGTGTAAGAGTATTGCCTTCTATTGCATTTGAATTATAAGTAAAGTCTATTAAAAATTCATCTCTAAGTCTTTTAGTTTCTCCTTCTGTAAGAGGTCGATATTCATTAAGTTTTTTAAGTAAATCATCGAGTTTTTCAAACATTTTATCTCCTCATTTTTTATAATAATTAAGTATATATATTATACCATAATTTTCTATATATAATTATATATTAATCTAATCTTACAATATATTGACAAGTTTTCTTTTGCCCACTTTTATAAAGCTCATGCCATTCTGGCACATCAATAATACCAACTAATTCAGCTCCACAGTATTCACAGGTCTTTCTAGATGCAATATTTTCTGGTGAACATATAATAATAATCTATTTCATTACAATAATTATCATCTTTATAAAATTGCTATTTCTGTTTCTTTAGCTTCTTGACATTTGTAAAAAACAATATTTTTATCTTTGATACCAGTCTTGTATTTCTGGATGTTTCGCTATAAGTCTTTCATTTGTTTCTAGCAATTTTTTATAGTAATCATTATATATTGGACTTAAATTTCTCATAGCAGGTATAAAGATATCATAATATCCACTAGTTTCCCCAAATTTCCTAAACAATTCCATCAAACGTGCTGCATCAAATTCTCTATATTCTTTAGTTTTCTTATATTCAATATATTATTCTAGCATTTCTTGATTCTCATTATAATAAGCATCAAAATCATTTACAGCATCTATCCATCCACTAGATATCTTATATACATCTACATCATCAATAGTAGATGTCACAGTATCAATGATATTTTGTAAATCAGTAGGAATCACAAATGATTCCATTTCATCTAAAAATGTAACTATGATTTGATATGCCTCTTTTTGTTCTTCTCTTTCTAATTCAATATTGAGAAATTGGCCAAAGTGAATACTAATAAATCTTCCGTAATATCCTGGAAATATATTTAATAATCTTTGTTTAATTGTAGATTGTTCAAATAATCTATTAAGACTACTTTCAATCATTTCTCTATCTTCACCTTGAATTAACCCTTCCAATAATTCTAATTTTTTCTTCTCGTTATTATGTTCTATTTCCTTCTGATACTTTATCTCACGTAAAACAGTATTAGATGAAATGTAACAATCATCGTCACAATGGTACTAATTCCCACCATAGCCTAGTTACAGCTAGGTTTCCATGAATAAACCCTGATTCATATAAAAAATCCAAGTGCCTTTCCTATTGGATTATATAGGCTATTTATAAAATTCATATCTCTAGTAGCAGGCCTATTATCATAAACCATAGTTATAATAGAACCACCATAAACTGTTATCTCCAGTTGTAATTGGTTTTCTTTCAACCTTTCATTAAGATAATCGAAAATCTCAAGCATGTATCCCTATCCATTAATCCTATATTATTGGATTTAGCCATATTATTTCTCCTAGACATAGAATTTATTTCTATTATAATTATATCATGCTAATACGTCTTTACAATTATTACATACAATATAAACAATATGCAATATATAACATTTACGAAGTGACCTACATAACTCTAATCATCTAGTTTATAACCACATCCTGGACAATGCTTTGGTCTTTTTCCTCGGATACTAAGCGATTCATTGCAATTTGGACATCTATAGAATATAGCTTCTAGTAAAGCACTACCTATTACCATAATAAGCCCTATATAACAAATAAAATCTATTTCAATTGCCAAACCTAAAAGTACCAGAAAAAGGCCTACCCCAACACCCATCCGCCCAATTTTATAAGATTTATTATAGCTCAATCTTTATCACCTCTGAAATATCAATAACCTTGATAAACATAAATCTACATATATACA
>JAAYSQ010000061.1 GCA_012523925.1 Clostridiales bacterium | reverse complement strand
TCTTAACCTATGTAAAAAGAGCCTTAACCTTTGACAGCACCCATCATAATACCTTTCTCAAAGTAACGCTGCATGAAAGGATAAACTAGCAAGATTGGGATAATGGTTACCATAGCAACTGTTAATTTTACTGACCTCATATTCAGAGCAGAATTAAGTACATTTTGTGATACATTTCCACCGGAATTCATCAATGCAGATAGGTTTGAGGTACTATTCATATAAATATACAATCGATACTGCAAAGTATATAAATTTGGTTTTCCTGACATGTAAATCATGGAGTCAGTAAAACTATTCCAGTGACCAACAGCACCAAAGATCGATATAGTTGCCAAGATAGGTTTACTTAATGGGAAAATGATATGGCGGAATCTTGTCAAATAACCAGCCCCGTCAATCGCTGCACTTTCTTCCAAATCAGCCGGAATCGATTCAATATAAGTCTTTACAAGGATAATATTATATGCGGATACAATGCCTGGGATAATATATACCCAGAAGTTATTGGTTAATCCCAACATTGACATATTCAAATATGCTGGAATCAATCCCGCATTAAAGTACATAGTGATAATGATGAAACGATAAATGTATTTTCGTCCCCACATCTCTTGCTTGGTCACTAAATATCCAATAAATGCAGTTGCTAAGACCATAAGTGCGGTTCCAAGTATAGTTCTTGCTACAGAAACCAATACGGATGTTCCTAAATTGTTAACATTTATTAATGATATATAGTTATTAAAATGAATTCCCTGAGGAAACCATTTGATTTGACCTGTACGAACCAACTCATTATCACTAATGGTATTAATTAAGAGATAATAGAAAGGGAATACACAAATCAAAGTGAACGCAGCATAAAACAAGTAGTTAAAGATATTGAATACAATATCGCCTTTAGTTCTTTTAAACATCTGCTTTTCTTTTGTACGTTTATTTAAAGTTCTTTTTTCTGAATTCATTCTTATCCCTCCTACACAATAGTCTCGCCACGTACCAGCTTAGAAATCCTATTAGCTCCCATTAATAAGGTAACGCTAATTATTGATTTCAGCATACCAACTACCGTTGCAAGTGGAATGTTACCAGAACCTCCACTACCAAGTCCCAATGTGTATACATAAAGGTCTAAGACTTCAATCGTGTCTTTATTGGCAGAGTTTTTAAATACAAAGTACTGATCCATACCATTGGAAAGGATACTTGCGATGGATAGTAGAAGAAGTACGGAGAATGTAGGTAATAACCCAGGAACAGTTACATGCCACATTCTTTGGAAACGTCCAGCGCCATCAACCGTTGCTGCTTCATAAAGTTGTTGATCAATTCCAGAGATACCAGCGATATAAATAATAGCGCTCCATCCCAGACCTTTCCAGGTTCCCCATGCCCACATCTTAATCCAAATATGTTCACCACTCATTAGGAAGTTTGTACCCTGTTCGATTACTCCAAAATCGATTAATACAGAGTTAACAAAACCTTCAGAAGAGAACAATGCAAAAGCAAAGGTATAAACCAACACCCAACTGATAAAGTTAGGAACTGTAGTAAAGGTTTGAACTATTTTACGGAATCTACTCGCCTTAATCTCATTTAGAAAAATAGCAAAGGCCATTGGAAGGAAGGAAGTACCTATTCCCAGAGCACTCATTGCTAATGTATTCTTAATAACACGAATAATATCGGATCTTGTTGCTGGATTTTCAAATAAATAGGTAAACCATTTAAAACCAACAAAGTTGTCCATGCTTAAGTCAATACCTGGCTGATACTCAAAGAAAGCATAACGCCATCCCCAAAGAGGCAGGTAGGAGAAAATAAAGCATAAAATAACAAAAGGAAGAATCATTAAGAATAATTTGTATTTAGATTCCATCTCGTATTTATCTGCATCGGTTAATTTAGGTATATTAATCCAGTTAAGAACACCTAGTATTGCAACAATTATAAATATTGCAAGAAAAACATAAAATCCATTTGCAAACATTGGTTGAACGCGATCTGGTTTGCTTGTCTCAGAGAAAGCCAAGTAAGCAGGGATTAAAAGCCCCATGGAAAGCATAGCGAGAACACTTCCTATGGTAATAAATTTCATTCCCAACTTTTGCAAACGTTTCTTACCTAAAGACATACACCATCCTGCAGCGATAACCACAATATTAATTGTTACTAGCAATGATGCAATATAGATCAAATTTAAGGTACTACTTTCTACCCAACCACGATTCAATGGACGGGTAAATTCATCAAAAAGTGATGAATATGAAATCGCCATCGTAATGAAGGCTGAATTTTTATTAATCATTCCACTCATCCTTGCTGGATTCAGAGCTGGAACAAGGGTTGCAATGATTAATAATATAACGGCTATTCGTATTAATATCATCAAAGCACTTGATTTTTCTGAATTACTTTTTGACATTTCTGCACATCCTATCTGTTAATATTTCACTTTACAGCTTTCTTACAACAATTACTTAATTCACTAACCTAATTTACCATTTTATAGAGGTGACTTATATTGCAAAGTCAGTCTCCCCCACCTACATATACATTTGTGCTAATTCATCTTTTTAACAGACTCACCATATAGTAGTTCTCCCTCGACAACCACTCTTTCTATGATTGTAGCTTTAGGATTTTCAATCGATGCAATTAATTTCCTTGCAGCGCTGCTACCTAATGTCTTCGTATCTTGCTTAACCGTCGTAAGCTTTGGATTAAGCACCTGAGACAAAGTGATGCCATCATATCCTGCAATTGAGATATCATCTGGTATGCGAAGGCCTCTTTCTTGTATAATATTAATCCCACCAATACAAGAAAAATCGTCAGGGAAAATGATACATGTTGGTCTATCTTTTAAATCCAGTAATTCAGCTGTTAATTTTGCTGTTGTTTCAGGATCGTGATAGATACCACTTTTCACATATTCGTCTGGTACTTCAACTCCAAGATCACTAAGAGTTTTATAAAAGCTACCAACTCGATTCTGTGTAACTGAGGAATCAGCACCATGAATATATGCTATCTTTCTATGCCCCATGTCATAGATATAAGTGATTAAATCTCTCATCCCTTTAATATTATCCGAGACAATCGCGGATCGATTATCGAAGACATGATCAATCGTTACTACTGGTAGTTCTCCATGTATCAATTCAATCACATCGGCGTCCCTAAAATCAATACAGGCTATCACCACACCATCAACACCCCTATATTTACTATGTTCATAATATGACATAGATTTTTGCCCCATATGCTTATTTATGAAGGTAATATCGTAACCGTTTCTCTCAGCTTCTACCTTAAAGCTGTCTAATACATGAGCAAAATAATCATGCGTCAGACCACTTTGCGCTTCATCAACAAATAACACCCCAATATTATATGTACGATGTGTTTTTAAGGCCCTGGCCGAAGAGTTTGGAAAATACCCCATTTCCTTTGCTGTTTTTCGTATCAGCGCTTTCGTAGTTTCTGCAATATCGCTATGATTGTTCAAAGCTTTACTAACCGTCGCTACTGAAAAACCACATTTTGATGAAATGTCTTTAATAGATACCAATGTTAACTCCCCACTTTTCGTATAATTCAACTTAAACGTTTTCTAAAACAATATAACACATGTAGAAAATATAAGCTGATTATACAATTCATTTTTTTACAAAATCAGCAAATTTTATAAATTATAGCTAATTTTGCGACAATGGTTTTTCTTAGATATAGTTAAGTTGATAAACTTATGTTGCAAATCTATAAAGATATCTTAACTTATTTTGTTGACTTTTACAAGTGTTTTTTATAAAAATATATGAATTTCGAAAACGTTTTCTGTTTTTCTACAATCTCTGCAATCTCTTCTGCCATCTTCTATCTCTTCCAAATCGTCTTTTATATTAACTGTGATAGAGGCTTATTTTTGGTCCATACCTATATTGGGATTTAAGCGTATTCTTACTGCCTGACCACCATGAGTGTATACAGAAAAGTTTGCTTCATCACCATTTCTAAGGTAATCGGTTATCCAATGACCATTTTCAAAATGCCCTTCCTCAACCGATAGGAAATTCAGCTGTCCTGCTTGTCTAGATGATAATTGAATATAAGGATTCTCATCTAAGGGATCAGGACGACGAATAAAATCAAATGCTATTCCTGCTCCTGCAATATAGAACTCATCTTCGCCAGTCTGTATTAAGAGTCCTCTTCCTCTCTCCTCAAGGTTCCATCTATTTTCTTCTGCTCTCATGTTTATTCTCGAACCATAGCTCTGCTTCCTTTTATTGTTTCGGATATAATGTGCCTCTATATGATATCTAGGCAATCTTAAGTAATCTTTTGTGGCAAATTCATCCTGTACAAAAGCATGAACAGCCCCTGTTCCACGATACTTTATTATAAGCGGCGCCAATGCCGCGAGTGTTTTCATCGTGATCGCCATCGGCTTTGCACCCTCTAGTAATGTGCCATCCTCATGCAAAGCACTTTCTGCTCCAAAGCAGCTTATCCCAATTGCTTTATAATCAGCAACCGCCATCAGAGCATTCATAGCATTAGCTTCACCCATCAAGGGGGATTCTGGGATAAACAATGCATTGTCTACTCTGTCATAGCGACTGCAGATTCGCGCATAATCTTTTTTGGCCTGTTGATAAATATCAGGACAGATTAAATCTAGATATGGTGTTCCTAATTTCCATATATCAAGCATTCTTCCAACAGCTGCACCGCTATTATAGCAGCGTCCAGCTTCTTCGTAGCCTTGTTCACCAACCATGACATTAGTTATCATTGGTATCTCATAACATGCCTTACCTGCTTTCGCAATTTCATTGATATAGCATGCATGATACCAAGCTGAAAACGCTTCATGGGCATGGCGACCAAAGCATCCCCTCCAAGTAGATTTATCTAAAGTCCCCGTATCCATGCCCTCTAAACCGGTATCCTCCAAAGTTACATTACGTAAAATTTCCGGTACTGGTTTCTTATAATCTTCGCAAGCCTTAAGGGAGTAATCCCTATCAGTATTAGCATAGCCCATTTCATTTTCAATCTGCACCGCTAAGACGGTCTTCTGTTTCTCATCATACTCCTTGATGAAGGTCATCATTTTCTCGAATGCTTTCCGGTCCCGCTCCAAAGTAGCACTACAATGTGGTGAAAGCGATGGTACCGGCGCTCTATCCGGCCCAAGGGCAAGACGATATGTATCAGGTTGCAGCTTAATATAATCTGGCACGTAATTTGGATGACCATTTTTACTGGTAGCAAACCAAAGTATGATGAGTTTTAAACCAGCTTCCCTAGTCTCATCAATCAAATCCTTTACCAGTTTCATATCATAAACATCCTGTTCGGCTTCTATCTGATTCCAATAAATTGGTGCCTCCAGGAGATTTCCGCCATATAATGAAATGGCTTTAATTGCTTTTTTAATCATATCTGTTCCTGTGGAAGAGTTGTGTGCTTGTAATCCAAGCAGGAACATTGGTTGCCCATTCTCATCTCTAAAAAAATCATTCATTCTAATTACCTCCTAAGATTATCCTCTACCCTAAAATTCTCTTTAGATTATTTGTTATATATAATACGAATTCAATTCTTTATTTATAATGTAATTGATACCATAGAATCACTGCGAGTAAACACTGGAATGATAGACAGCGGTGCCTCAACCGTTATTGTCTGACCGCCTTCGTATCTTGATTTATCTGGTACATAGATCCATTCGGTACCTTCCGGTAAGTAAACTGTCTTCTTGCGCTCTCCCTTATGAGTAACCGGTGCAACCAGCAATTCCTCGCCTAGCATATATTGCCCATCCACTTCCCAACATCTTAAATCGTTAGGGAATTCCAAGAACATTGCACGCATTACAGGCAGTCCGGTTTCATGGGCATCTTTCATGCATTCTCGTAAATAGGGTTTTAACTGCTCTCTTAGTTTAAGATACTTTACAAATATCTCATAGTTTTCTTCTCCATAGCTCCAGACTTCATTATCCTGTCCTGAAGTAAATTGTTTCACACCGTTGCGGTATTCTTCTTCCAGTTGTATAAATGGTTGTCTAGCACCATGAAGACGAAACACCGGACTAAAGGCCCCCCATTCAAACCAACGTACCATTAACTCCTTGAATTCCTCGTCCTGCGGGTCTCCACCTAGGAAACCTCCAATATCGGTTGTCCACCAAGGTATACCGGCAATTCCCATGTTAATTCCCGCTTGTATCTGCTCTCTCAGAGCACGGAATGAGGAATGAACATCACCGGACCAAATAAGAGCGCCATATTTTTGACTTCCAGCCCATGCGCAGCGAACCAAGTTCATAACATTTTCTTGGCCGGCCTCTATCATACCGTCATAGAAAGCCTTGGCATACATCAGAGGATAGAAATTACTAACCTCCATAGCAGAACCATCATAATAACGATATAAATCAAAATCGTAGGGTCCAAACTCTGGTTCTGCTTCATCTAACCAGAATGCTCGGATTCCTTTGTCATAATAGTTCTTCTTACATTTTTCCCATACGAATTTCCTAGCTCCCGGATGGAATGGATCAAAGAAGGTAGTCTCTCCCATCCAATTCATATTGATTGGAAGTCCACGATCAGTTTTAATTAAGTACCCATTCTCCTCCATCTCGTGTCGATTCTCTGAGAATTTATCTACTGTAGGCCAAACTGAAACCATAAGTTCCACATTATAATCTTTAAGTTCCTTAACCATACCTTCCACATCTGGCCAATCATGTGGATCAAATTTAAAATCACTTTCAATACTTGGCTAATATTTAGTAAAGTTGCATTTTATTATTAATCAATAAACACAATACTCGATCTTTAGGTTTTATTATCTATCTGTAATTATATACAAAGCTCTCCTAATAAACTACTCAATATTTGTCTATAGCTGCTCATTTTTTGATAAATCTTAATAACGTTTTTACATTATGCTTACATTTTATCTTCCTTTACTGGAAATACTAGTTATGAAAGTTTGTGAGCCTGTTGCTATAGAAAGTGAGGATGCCAAGTGATTATAGCAAAATTATGTGGTTTTGCTTTTGCATGTATGATAGGTTTTGTAGGCTTCAATCATACGGATGCCCTTGCAGCAGAATCCAATATAGAATCAATAACACTGTCAGAAAATGATCATGATGATAAAAATTCTGGATTCAGAGAAGAGATGAAGGAAGCCAAAGAACACTGGGACAGTCTTACTACAAAGCAAAAGGAAAAGGTGTACGATTTATTTGAGAAAGAATTAAATATAAAGATTAAAATAATGGAACAATTAGCAGATTATAATGTCTTGGATGAAGATGATATCATCGAAGCAAAGTCCCATATGTTAGAAAGATTTAAAGAATGTAAAGCAAATGGCGAATTCCCACTGTCAGGAAAGAAATGTAGAAATAAGAAACGATAGTGGATTATCATCATTCAACTTTAGAAACACCCGATAGGTTATAGTAATATAGCAATTAGGTGACACAAACTTTCGTAAAAAAAGGGCTATAGCTCAATTATCGCTCATAGCAGTACAAAGCAGCTGCAGACATATATCTATCGATATATATCTGCCCCGGCCTTAGTACCAATGGTGACAAACACCCTATACTCACATTAACACGATGGTTTCACAACGATACCATTTATTTCGACCTGATCATTTATCTCAATAACCAAACATTTGCGTCCGTCAACAACTTTCGTTTCAACTAGATCGGTGCGTTCCGGATTCACCTTAATAACAACGTCTGGCGTTTTAACTTCAAATGTCCTGGTATTAATAACATTCGATGCGAGCAAGGACACATTTTCTCCGGTTATTTTATCATAATTCGAATCAAACTCCTGTAGTCTTTCCTCCTTAACACCACATTCGCTAAATAGATTCTTAACCTCATTCTTATCTAAAGTAAGAGGTTCCGTAATTTCTTTTTGATTATGCTCTTCAATAAACTCATTTATTTTATCATGAATATCTCTAACAATTTCATATTCACATTCCTCCCCTAGAGTTTCCTGAATAATTGCTTGAAAACTTTCTTTCTGTCCACCTGCAGATAGTGGTACACGACAACCTAAGAGTTGATCCACAAAGTCACTATTTAATTTTTCAGAATCCTTTGAGTAATAGAGAATACTATGTATGTCGGTACTTCGATCATTAAATGCTGGGAAAAGAAAGCCATTAGCTGGCATACTAACCACCCAGTCTTGTATCCGTTTCTGAAACTGATTGGTTTCATCATTATAGCTTAATCCTGGTTTCGAGAGCTTTACAGGGCATAGCGAGCACAAAATATAGCTATATACCTCATCGGAAGCGTCATCCATAAGGATATTGTCTTTTGTTTTTCCTGGAACATCATAAGCTGCATAGACCAATAATATCAGGTAGTTACCAGTAAAATCATAGCTCTCGATTACTTTATTGTAGAATTCATCCAAGAGACTTTCATCCTTTAGTTCACTATCTCTTAATTTCATAAGGAAATGCTGTGTTCCTCCCTCAAACTCACTATCTAATGGAAACTCCATATTTATTAGGTTTTTCCCAATCCTTCCAGATAGGGTTTTCTTAAAAATTTCAAAATATTTAAAGGTTTCTTCTTCAGGCATACCCAAAAAAGTTTCTGTAAATTTAGTTTTTACTGTTTTCTCTCCATCCACATAGCAACCGCTAATTTTTGTTATGGAACTATTTTCATGTTTAAATTGCTTTTTTATCTCCGATATCTCACTGCTTATCATCTGAATTCTCCTTTTATACTAGCATTCATTAATTACTAAATCCCCATAAGAAATGATACCTTGTCTATCAAATGCAAGACAACTAGATATCAGTTTATCACCCCAAAATTATTTTATCAAGCGAACATATTAAATTTCTTAATAGAGATTGCAAAAATGCCAGAGCATACCAATAGAGTATGTTCTAGCATTTCTTTTATAATAAAATCCTAATCTATGTTCCATTATTTGTAATTCCGATAAAACTATTCAAATGTGTCATTAATTAATCCGTTCCCTTAGATTTTGGATACTCATATTTTACATTAAAATAATCACAGATGCAGCGGTAAACTTCCTCTTCACTATAAAATTGGTGTCCTCGAATCATCATTGTAATTATACTGCCAACTGCCACCACCTCATCCGGGTCGGCTATTTCTATTTTTTCTGTAATTGAAGTGATTAGAGGGTTTGGATAATCTCGATTTCCTTCTACTCGCATAACCATTCAGTCATATCCAATCTCTTCGGCTACTTTTCTAATCAAGTTACTTAGCATAATGCCAGGAGGACAGAGACGAATGAAAATATCGCGAGGAAAACCATGCCTTTGAATAATCTCCTCATTCCAAACACCTTTGTCCGTATCAACAAGCAATGTGGTATTTGCGTTGGTATATTCACAGCATTTCACTCCAGTAAAAAGGAATGATAAATAATCCCCAATAAAGAGTAGACATTCCGCTTTCTCCAAACATTCTGGATCTTGCTCCTTAATAGCCTTTAACTGATCGATTGTGCTAGGCCTCTCATCTCCATATGCTACTGCTTTTCTAATCGGTTTATTCTCCTGATCTAGGAGAACAAAATCAGATCCCCATGTACCTATACCAATAAGTACAGGAAGCTTTTCAATATCCCAACATTTCTTTAAACCAACTATTATTTCTTCATATAAATGTTCAATGTCCCAGTAATGCTCTCCCCCCTTTGAAATTATACGATTATCAAATCGATGAACTTCCTCCATCTGTAATCTACCATTCTCAATATAGCCTATCATTTGCCGTCCATTCTTTGTTCCTATATCGATTGCCATATAATAGCTAGCCATATGAATTCTCCTTTCATTGAATCTAATGATAGAAATTGCGAAACCGGAACTTAAATATAATATTCTATTTCACAGCCACAAATCCCTTCGCTATATCTATATCTAATGTATCTTAATAGGAGAATTGCAAAAAAAGAACACTTTCGTAAAGAAAGTGTTCCTTTCTTATATTATATAGCAATTACTATTGATATTTTATAATAATCAAGTCGGGTTTATTATAAAAAGTAATCAGCAACTTCCTGCCAATTATTGAGCCTTGTAAATGAATGCTCATTATTTAACTGATTGTGAGGTGCAGTGAATAGAATTCCCTCGCCCTTAAATTCTTCTAATTGATATAAACTATCATCGACAAGGTAGTCAGTTGCCAGAACACTTTTATCACCACAAAATACAAAATTCTGATCATTTAAAAAGGGTAAATTCTCTTTCAACCAAAGATACTTATCCTGTAAAGAATTCGGTACCTCCATTGCTGCTGTACAAATATATATATCATATTTTTCATTTAATTCTTCCAGAATTGCCCTTGTATCTTTTTCTAAGAATTCTAAATCCCGAAAAAAGCCTTCCTTATTTATTTCGTTAAATAATATTTTGGACTGCTCTTTGGATAGGTCAAGATTTCTACTTCCTAGAAAGTCTTCTTTTGTAACATTCCTATGGAATAAGTCATTTAGAACAGCAATCTTTTTGGCTAAGGTATCTGTAATAACCTCATCCATGTCAAATGCAAGTGTTTTCAAGTGCTTCATGTCGTCCCCCTTCCAGCTATAATATATCGATAATGTGTTATCGTATTATAAATGTAACTTTGTAAACTGTCAATGGCTCAGCTATTGAAGCATATCAGTAAAATTAACCAGCAGCACCGTCAGGACGAATGTTCATTAACACTATTTATAGCATTCAACTCTTGCTTGTTCTATAAAATAGTGATGTTACCAGGATACCTATTAGCAACAATCCAATACTAAGAACAAAAGGTAATATTCTTGAGATATCACTAAGAACCCCACCTATATATCCAAAGGGAACACTTACTAACATTACCGTTGTCTGTAATAAGGCCATAATTCCAGAACGCTCTGCAGGGTCCACATGAATTGCGACCAAAGATTCTCTAAGCATATACAGAACAGCTCCGCCTAGCGCTTCAAAAACCAATGACAAGGATAACATTATATACCCCCACACACCGGTGTTATTGATTGAAATCAACAATACACAAGCGACTATAGAACTTAAAAATCCTCCATACAATGGCCATTTTAGCTTATTTTGATTGATATGGGCAATAATGGTGAAGAATAAAATTATAGAAAGCATACTTTTTGCCATCGGAAAAATAGGTAATAATGTATCCGGAACACCTATTCGGCGAGACGCAATAATCTGCCAGAAAGTCATCCCAAGCATAGCTACAATCTCTACCAAGATACTTATAACTATTGCAAATATGGTACCACGAGAGGTTACTATCTTACCTAATGCAGTTTTATATCCGGATAACATCTCGCCCCAAGACTTTCCACAGGTTTCCTCACGCCTGATTTTACCTACCGCTGTTTCTGTTGAGAACTTATATAGGATTAAACTCTTTGCAGTCATGATAATAAAAGCATTAATATAAAGTATTCGTATTGCCGGAACCAATGTTAACCTTGCTACAAGAACAGAAGCTATTGGCGCAAATAATGCAGAAAGATTAGAAGCAATCGTAATCCAAGAATATATGTGGGTTATCTTATCCTTTGGAGCATCCTCAACGAGTAGACAATCCCAAGATACTGTGGGTATCTTCATCATACCGTTAAACAAGGCGGCTACGACAAAGAACCAAAAACCCTGACTGGATGCCCATATAAGGCAAGGGAGACTCCATGATAGTATATCAAATACCATGGTACTCTTCCTGCGTCCCATTTTATCTACGATTGCGCCGGATAAAAATGCAAATATCATCTGGGAAAATAGATATATTGAAGTTATAATTCCCACCTCTACATCATTCATACCTAAAGCAAGCATAAATACCGATGCATAAGGTAGACAGAGATTCATAGAAAGCCCCCACATAGGCTCTGTATAAACACATGCCCGGGGATTGCCGCGTAACTCAATTAGGGTACGTAACAATGGATGCTTAGATAATTTATTCCTCATGTTTTTAGTTTTTCCTTTCGTAAAAAAATAACCCCACCAGAACGGTATGGGGCTTGGTTTAATCACCATCTTATATTTTACTATAATCTTTGGAAAATGCAACTACATTCGATAAGTTTTACCATTTAAGTTTAATGTCTCAATAAAAAAAGCGCTACAACACATGATTATGCATGGTTTGTAGCACATTAATGATGATGTATTAACACCCTTTAAAAGGATGGAGCTGGCGGGAATCGAACCCGCGTCCGAAAGTCCTTCCATTGCAGTCTCTCCCATTACAGTCGGTCTACTCTGCGTGGCGTTACCACGCTGTTCCCGCCATCAGGCGCCGACAGACAGGCTCCTGATTTTGGTAGCTTCATAAATCTTTTATCTTCTCAAAGCTTTGAAGATAAAGGTCCTCGCTAATTTTGATGCCGAGTTCTTAAGTCGCGAGTTGCTTAAGGTCGACAGCTGCCACTAGGCAGCGTACGCTAAATTATCGTCTGCGTTTATATTTAGTTCTAAGTTGGTGACGCAGTCCTAGTCTGCGAATGGCTACCACAATT
>JAAYSQ010000315.1 GCA_012523925.1 Clostridiales bacterium | reverse complement strand
GGTTACTTAATATACCAGATAAAGACTTATATAAAGAATTCTGGGAAGAGATATCTGATGTATATGGTGGATTAGTTGATGATAAATGGACATTAGATGATAAGTTAGACTGCAAATCAAATCTTATGAAAAATGGTATGGCAAGAATAGATATTTGGTTTGAAGAACCTTATAACTTCATTTGTGAATTTGATGAAAAACAACACTTTAATCAATACAGATTTATAACATTGAAAAGAGGGTACAAAAATTTAAAGTTTTCATTTGATTATAATAGTTACTATGATTTATCTAAAGAAAAAGTAATTAAACCTGGGAAAAGTGGATTTGAAAAATTAAAGAGTCAAGATATTTTATTTCCTGAGATGTTTAATGGTGAAAATCAAGATAATAGAATAAGACAAAGGGCATTTAGGGATTATCTTAAGGATATTGTTCCAGTTAAGATGGGATATAATCCTACAGTTAGAATAAGCTATCAAGTTACCCAAAATAAGATTAAGGACTTTACAGAAGAGGATTTAGTAAATATAAAAAGGTATCTATATGATAATTGTGTATTTAATAATTTAGAATTAAAACAAATGGTGGGGAGATGAAATGATGATTATGACCAATAGAAGTCCTGCTAATTGGAGGGAATTACAAGAACTTACAGCATATTATTTTAATTATTCTGGGTATGATGCAATAACACCTTGTAAAATTGAAACAGTTAGGGGGAATGTAGAAGTTGATGTTTATGTAAGAGCTGAGAAAGAATTGGGAGAAAATATCATCTGTGAATGTAAGTTTTGGGATACACCTATACCTCAAGAAAAAATACATGCATTTAGGACTGTTATTAATGATTCTGGGGCTTCTTTAGGCATAATTATATCTAAGGTTGGATTTCAAAAAGGAGCATATTCTTCAGCTAATAATTCAAATATAAAATTATTAACTTGGGAAGAGTTTTTAGAATTACTATTTGAAAAATGGTTTAAATTCAGAGAAAAAAGATTATTAAAAATTGTACAACCATTGGCTGTATATACTGACTTTATGGATGTTCCTACTGAGGAGTTTAATGAAGAGCAAACAAAACAGTATAAAAATTCTTTAACTAAGTATGCTCCAATTTATATTATAAGTTGTTCTATTAAAGAGGACTCTATTAGAAAATACAATGAGATTTATAATGAAAGTATTGCATCGTATGAAGATTTTTTTGATGATATAGAAGAGAGAGCAAAAGAAGCAATACTATTCTATAAAGATTTTTTCACTGATTTTGAAATTCCTGACGATAAGTTTAATTTTAATATGGAATCAATAAGTAGGATTATAAACTGAAGTAGTATTATATGTCTATACACTATCTTAATTCCTTTGTTTTGCACTCATAGAATAAGACGGTTTACTATTAATTAAGTAGTATTGAGGAGAAATAGTAATCAGTGTTTCTATGAAATTGATTTTAATAAAGACGATATGAGGAAGTTTATAAATAAAAATACATTAGAGAAGATGAATAATGAGAATAGTCCTTTTCAACATTTCTTATATTAATTTCTATAAAGGCAAAGAAAATAATACTATGGTTGGTAATTTTCGATATGTTAAGGAAAAGGGAGATGGAGGAGAGAAATGGTATATTAGTAGATTGTGACGCAATATAAGGGAGTGTTAACTTTAAGGAAAGAGTTTGTAAATTAGAATTTAATATTATATCGGGAGGTATTATAATGACGAATAAAATAAAGGAAATTTCCACCTGGCTGCTTAATCAAGGTATAGGAATAGCTCAAGAAGTTTTGGAAGAAAAACTACAAGAAACATATAGACAAGGGCAAATTGATACATATCACGAACAAGTCGAAGCTACGCTTGATAATATATTGCATAATACTATGCTTGATATTAATATTAAAAAGAAAGAGCTTTACGAAAAGAATTTTTACAAGACTCCTTCTGAGGAAGATGTAATTCAGATGCGTGCTTACGAGTATTTAATCGAGAATCTTAGTGAAATTATAAAAATATACAGGGAGGAGAGTTGACTAATCTTAAATTACAATTTACAGTGTAACAATTGTGCATAACTTATATTATATGAATACAGTCAAGACTTCAAATACAAAGTAATAAATCTAATGATTTTTAAGGAGTGATGTATTTGGCTAAATTAGAAACAAAGAATATAAATGTTGATATTCCTATAATAGAAGCAAAGGATAATTTGATTAAGAACATAGAGAGGTCCAATGAATTCTCATTGCAAAATCTTTTATTTGATAATAATGAGTATCTTATACTTATTGATGCAAAAAGAAGTTCAAAATCGAATAAGGGTGAAAGTATCGAAGTAAAAATTAAGGCTATTGATGAACGATATTCATTTATTTCTATAAAATCAGAGTTAAAAGCTAAACTACAACAATATGATTGGAATAAGAATAATAGAAATATTGATATAATGTTATCTTTTCTTAGAAATAGCTATAAACATGAGGTTAATTATGATACTAAAAAACCAGTTATTGAAAAATATAAAAGCCAATTAGCATCTGTGACTTGCATTTACTATGGGGGTCATGAAAATGTTACTAATGAGGCTAAAGGAACATTGAATGTATATCCTGATAAAATAGAATTTGTAATTATAAGAAAACAATTTGAAATTCCAATTTCATCAATAATTAATAACGAAATAATGCATCAAGAACAGATTACTCAAAGAATAACAGCTACAAGGATGGTAGCATTTGGGGTCTTTTCATTAGCAACTCCTAAGAAGAAAAATAACATCTCCAATTATTTAACTATTGAATATGAAGAGAAAGGAGTACGCAGTATGCTTATACTTAAAGGTGTTTCTTCTTTTCCAACTACAGCAAATGATTCAACTATTAAGCTTAATTCAGCTATTATTAAAGCAAGGAAAAATTATATGTCAAATGAATCAAACTTATAAAATAGAAATAAGAAACTAAAGTATAAAAAATAAAGGTGTATTTAGTGTAACCTATCCACTAACCCCTAATTCCTAAAATCCTGTACTGTGTCCCCATAAAATAAAGTTCTTCAACAAGTAAATAAAGTTCTTCAAAGCAGGAGAAATCTTAGATTAAAATCGAAGAAACCTCCTGTTTTTTATATCCCTTTTTCTTATCCCTTACCCTTCAATCCCTTGAAACTACTACAATTCCTTTCTTTTCCCCTTATCCCTTAAATCTTATTCCTGTTCCAATTC
>JAAYSQ010000060.1 GCA_012523925.1 Clostridiales bacterium | reverse complement strand
TGTAGCACATCCCCAGATGTCAGAAGAAAGTGGTAGCCAGATTCCATTGCAGCCAAATAACTTTTTCGCCGCATCTCTACCATGGGGAATCATCTTTTCAAGGTATGTAAGCAAAGCTTCCGTATAATCTTCCAAATGACCGTTTTCAGCTGGCCAATAATTCATCTGCAAATTTATGTCATTATGATAATCGCAATCCCAGGCAGGATGCAGATCTTCATTCCATTTCCCCTGTAAGTTAGCTGGCAATTCTCCATTGGCTGAGGAAGCACAAAGTAGATATCGTCCATAATTAAAATATAGGATCGGAAGTGTTACATCATTACTTCCCTCACGATATGCCTTAATCCTTTCATTCGTAGGAATATTGGGTGCCTCTTCAAAGATATCCAGATGCAACTTGCCATATTGCTTTGCATGCTCTGCGATATTCTCCCTATAGAGTTTCTCCCAAGTCTTAACTGGTATTGGACGCTTTCTGCATTCCTCCAAGGGGGATTCATTCTTAGCATCAGTACCTATATTAATAAATACAAGGATTTCAAGCGCATTCTCTACACGAAGCTTATTTTCTCCAAGAGGAGTTATTTTTCCACCACGGATTTGTAGATCAGCCTTTACGCAGAACTTCATTCCTTGGTGAAAAGCACCATGCATAATGATTGCTTCATTTTCAATATCATAAGAAATATCACAACGGGGATCCTCCACACGGTCCAGCCAGAAGGTACCGCTAATCGTTTCTTCTCTAGCATAAATCCTTGTAATAAGACAATCTTCCAGTAGATGACCAATGGAAGTTCTGGTAATATACCTTCCATCAGCTTCATATCGGATATTCACTCTTGCCCGTTCCAGATCAAGATCTCTTCGGTAGTTACTTACCTCTCCATGATCCAATGTAAAACGCAAATCACCTGCAGGCTGATAAGGGTCTTCCTTGGAAGGTCTACCACTAATACCTCCATTACCTCCCCAAGCTTCATTGGCTAAAATCGTTGCCTGTTCATAGTTTTCTTCTTCCAGTAGCTTACGTACCTGGGGTAAAAATGAGCTTCGATCTTCATTTCTTCGGTCCTTATTCTGACCTACACAGAGCCATTCATGATTTAAGGCAATTCTTTCTTCCTCTATTCCACCAAGTACCATACCGGCTAATCTACCAGTTCCGATAGGTAATGCATTCTTCCATTCTGTTGCCGGGCTATTGTACCATAACCTTTGATTCAATATCATTCCTCCTATCCTAGCAAATCAATCAACCATTTCGTTAACTCAATTAACAATCTATATTATACATAAGTCAACGACAAAAGGAAACAAATTATTTATAAAATTTAACTAAAGTTAATTTTATACATTAAAGCAAGCTTTAAATATGTTATTGATACCAGCGACTAATCTGCTTAAATAACATTTATCATAACATTATTATCATGATTTAAAACATCTATAAATTCCTTAATTCAGAGAAAACGATTATGATATGCAATGTCATCATAATCGTTTTTACCATCTACTTTCTTATATATTATTTCAATTTAAAATTCACTTTATTTATTCCACTAATAGTTATAATATACCCTTCTTCCAATTTTGTAGTTACTTTCTCCACTCCAAAATCTCCTCCTCCAAGGATTTCATTAACTTCAATCCAACCTGTCGTATTGTAAATAAACAGATTACCACTACCGTCAGCACTTGTAATATCATACCTTCCTGGAGCAATATCTAGACCAACAACCCAGTTACCAGTTGTTAAGGCATCCTCATGCATAAAAGTACTGGCAGGAGTAAAGGTCACATTATTAATTCCTGAAATCTCAATTTTATCACCGGATTTTATATCTGTAGTTACGCTTTCTACACCAAAATCCCCACCGCCTAAAATTTCATTTACATAAGGAACATCATTTTCATCATATATGAATAAATTACCATTCCCATCTCCGGTTATAACATATCTTCCTTCCGATATATCAGTACCCACCTCAAACTTCCCAGTATTTAAAGTAGTAAGTACTGCCGAAGAATTATTTCTACTCATTTCCCTATCCGCCATATTATCCTCTACTATTTCCTGGATAGGCTTTCCATTATTGTCTTCATCAATGTCATCATTTGCTTCGGTATCCTTCGCATCTCCAATTCCATCCGTATCATTCACTTCTTCAGGCTCCTCTGCTCCTAGAGTAGGAGTTTCCGTTTGCTCCTGTCCAGGACCTTTTAGCTCATCTTCCTCTGGATCAACAGAAAGTGCACTGCCAATACTCAATACTGCTAAAACTACGATTACCCAAAACCACCATTTCTTATAAAAAGGCTTCCTTTCATTTCCTAAGTTGGTATTATCCATATCTTCCTTCCTCCAGACATTCTCATAGTAATAATGTGAACTTTTCCCTTGAAAAAAGTATCAAAGGACGATATAACATAACACCATCATTATTCCTTTATTTCAAAGCCGGTATTCGTACCAGTCCCCACATAAAGAAGTTTTCCTCTCCGCGTTAATAACCGAACACCTACCGTAGAATCAATACTTTCCTTAATGGTTCTAGCCATTTTACCGTTCAACGGTGCCTTTAATACTCCACCATCAGAA
This sequence comes from Clostridiales bacterium, assembly GCA_012523925.1. Classification (GTDB taxonomy): domain Bacteria; phylum Bacillota; class Clostridia; order Lachnospirales; family Lachnospiraceae; genus Mobilitalea. Next base: position 1,299 of record JAAYSQ010000060.1, on the reverse strand, counting down.
TAAATGACATGCATCTCTAATCGAAAGCGTAAATCCTGTATGCTTACGAATAATGACTTATCATCCCAGTAAAGCTTTCCTATCCTTGCTCCAGTATAAGTAGTGAATAGTAATACATGATCATCATATCGAAAGATAGCTAGAAAACCAGTAAAAGATGTTCCTAGGAAAGGAATATTGGCTACAGAGAACATGACGGTTGTTTTACCGGCCGGAAAATGATTTGATTGAAACCAGATCCAATTCTTCGGAAAGGATCTTCCCCAATCTTTTTCGATATATCCAAAGCCTCCTTGAAAATCCAAAATCTTTCCGTTAATATCAAGCACACCATAGATGTCATGATGGATATTAACAACCCCATGATAACATTCCATAAAGGGCAGATAGGAAAACGGCCCCATAATACCCGGATGATACCATGTCTTAGGAAAGGTAATCGGATTAGAAAATCTAAGTTTTCCTTTGATACTAATCTTACGCCCTTGTAAATCCAATGAAATTTGATACCTTGAAAAATAATTATCGCCCACCATTATTTCAAATCGGTTTTCGCTATACCAAAAATCCGAAATCTTATATCGGATATAATCCACCTGTTCTCCACGATACATAATTTGAACAAAGGCATGAGAATCCTCCTGATTAATGGATATCCCAGGAATAATAACAAGAGCATGTTCAGTTGTGGAATCAATTATTTTAAAATACCAGCCTTCAAAATAATTCTTCTTTTTATATTTTCCTTGAAAAATTTCAGGATAAAATACTTTCTTAATTAGATAAGTCATTGGCAATTACACTCTTTTCTATGTGATTTTAATCGCAGTAGCAAGCCTATCTCCGCATTTAAGCGTTAAATAGTTTTATATCTTTTAAATATTACTTGCCATATTTGATTGTGCGCATTCCAACAGAGCAGCCATAAAGGCTGCTCCTTCAAATTTCTTATTGTTTTTCTGCCATCCGCAGTAACTCTTCAACAGGAAGTTCATTTTTTGAAAAATCTCCTCGCATCACTTTTAGTACTGTCTTTTCATTGGCTATCTCCTCTGCTGTTCTAAAACCACATCTGCGAACAATTGGTAAGGGAGGACACCAGCCAAGAAGTGCATGCTGAAGCATAAAGAGGCCGATGGCACCGGTCAGTAGAAAGCCAAATCTACGGATTTTAATACCCAATAATGAACTAAGAATAATCATTAGAGATGCATTAACCTCTAATATACGTTGCGTATCCCACTCCTGTCCAAGCTGCCGAATTCGATCCGTTAGTTCTTCTGCAGAACAGTTCTTATA
>JAAYSQ010000314.1 GCA_012523925.1 Clostridiales bacterium | reverse complement strand
AGTCAATACGAGCAGGAGGATTTACCAAGCTTGCTTGTGTAAATCATCATGCGCGAATTGATAAGTGCAACGTGAGCGAGATAACGAAGTTATCGAGCTCCTAATCTGCGCAAGCAGCAGTCAATACGAGCAGGAGGATTTACCAAGCTTGCTTGTGTAAATCATCATGCGCGAATTGATAAGTGCAGACGTGAATCCTAATCTGCTGATATAATTCCATTAGAAACTTTCCATCATATTGGCGTTTTATTGCTTTACGCCGGTTATGGGAATATATAAAGGAGCCTTTGCTATGGGTAGAAAAATTAGAATGAGGAATGCGCTAAAGGGATACCTAATGTGGCCAGTTAGTCTAACAGGTTTATTATTGTGCATGAATCTCAGTATCTATGTACTTGATAAAAAAGCAGGATTGGTTATGTCCGGCTTTATACTTGTTTATTTTCTTATAGCAATTACGGTATATTATTTAAAAAGACATAAGATAGCATCCGAACTAATTCATTTTGCAATGGATTACGGACAAGTTCAAAAACAGTTATTAAAGGAATTAGCTCTTCCCTATGCAATTCTTGATGTGGAAGGAAGAATGCAATGGGGCAATGATGCTTTTCTGGAAATAGTTAATGAGAAAAAAGCAATTAGAAAATCCATTTCAACAATATTTCCAGAATTAACAGAAGATAGATTACCATTAAGAGAAAAGGATGAAATTATTCATATAACCTATAAAGATCGTGATTATCGAGTATTACTGCGTAAAATAATTACTCCTAATTTAGATCAAGATTTGCACTGGAATGTTGAGGATACCGTTAAAGCATGGTCTAGCAAGAATGCGCTTATCGCTATGTATCTATACGATGAGACAGAAAATATAGCATTAGTAAAAGCAAATAAAGAGCAGAAATTAATTACTGGTTTACTTTATATAGATAACTATGATGAAGCGCTAGAGACTATAGATGAAGTGCGACGATCCCTGCTTACCGCTTTAGTAGAGCGGAAGATTAATAAATATATGCAGGGAATTGATGCGGTAATTAAGAAAATGGAGAAGGATAAATACTTCTTTGTATTCCAACAGAAGTACCTTCCCTACCTGCAAAGTAATAAATTCTCTGTTCTTGAAGAGGTGCGAGGCGTTAATATCGGTAATGAAATGTCTGTAACAATCAGTATTGGTCTAGGTGTGAATGCACAGACCTATATTGAAAGTTATGAATTTGCAAGAGCTGCCATGGACCTTGCTTTAGCTAGAGGTGGTGACCAGGCAGTCGTAAAGGATAGAGATAAGATTTCTTATTACGGGGGTAAGAGTATTCAGATGGAGAAAAGTACCCGCGTAAAGGCGAGAGTAAAAGCCCATGCATTTCGCGAGTTTGTGGAGGCCAAAGATAAGATTGTTATCATGGGACATAAAATCGGTGATGTTGATTCTCTAGGAGCTGCAATAGGTGTCTACCGCATTGCTAAGGCATTTAATAAAAAAGCACATATTGTTATCAATGAAGTAACGACTTCCTTACGGCCAATGATGAATCGATTCGTTGGTAATCCAGATTATGAAGAGGATATGTTCCTTAAGAATGATCAGGTAAAAGAAATAGTGGACATGAATACACTACTGGTGATTGTCGACGTGAATCGGCCAAGTTATACAGAGTGTCAAGAATTATTGGATTATACAAAAACCGTTGTTATCTTTGACCATCATAGACAGACCAATGAGGCAATTGATACGGCAGTGCTTTCCTATATCGAGCCTTATGCATCTTCAACTAGTGAGATGATTGCAGAGATACTACAGTATATTGGTGGCAATCTAAGATTGAAGCCTATAGAGGCCGATGCTTTATATGCAGGTATTATGATTGATACCAACAACTTTCTTACTAAAACCGGAGTAAGAACCTTTGAAGCAGCAGCATATTTGCGTAGAAGTGGTGCTGATGTAACTAGGATTCGTAAATTGTTCCGAAGTGAGATGATTGATTTTAAGACTAAAGCAGATGCCATTCGAAGTACTGAAATTTACCAAGAATATTTTGCTATTACAGTTTGCGCAAGCTCGGATGTGGGAAGCCCTACAATTCTAGGCGCGCAAGTGGCCAATGAACTACTTAATATTAATGGTATTAAAGCTTCTTTTGTATTAACCGAGTATAACGATAAGATTTACATCAGTGCTAGATCGATTGATGAAGCAAATGTGCAGATAATAATGGAGAAATTAGGTGGTGGCGGTCACTTAAGTGTGGCAGGTTCACAATTAGAAGATACAACGATAGAGGAAGCCATTTCCTTAGTAAAGGCTACTTTAGATAAGATGATTGAAGAAGGAGAACTATAGTCGAGTTATGTAAAGGAGAATATATATGGAAGTTATTTTAACACAAGATGTTAAAAGCCTTGGTAAAAAAGGTGAAGTTGTAAAAGTAAGTGATGGATATGCTAGAAACTACATTCTGCCAAAGAAGCTTGGTTTGGAGGCTACGAAGCAGAATTTATATGATTTGAAGCAGAAGAAGGATGCTGAAGCAAAAAGACAGAAAGAGATTTTAGAGGAAGCAAAGGAATTTGCTACTAAGTTAGAAAAGATTACCGTTAAATTAGGTATTAAAACGGGAGAAGGTGGAAAGACCTTTGGTTCTATTTCTAGCAAGGAAATCGCCACTGAAGTTAAGAAGCAGTTTGGTTATGATGTTGATAGGAAGAAATTGCAACTTTCCGATCCTATTAAAAATGCTGGTTCCTATACCATACCAGTAAAACTACATCCAAAGGTAACTGCAGAAATGAAAGTAATGGTAGAAGCTATATAGTACCAAGTTCTGCAAGGAGGATTACCAATGGATGAAGCATTAATAAAAAGAATACCCCCGCATAGCGCTGAGGCAGAGCAGTCGGTTATTGGTTCTATGATCATGGATCGAGATGCTATTATAGCTGCAACAGAGGTGATTACCAGCGAAGATTTTTATGATCAACAATACATGATATTATTTGATGCGATGGTTGAACTTTTCAATGAAGGTAAACCCGTTGACTTAATAACCTTGCAGGATCGTTTAAAGGAAAAGGATGTTCCTCCACAGGTAAGCAGTCTGGAGTTCATTCGTGATCTGGTTACTTCAGTTCCTACATCTGCTAACGTAAGGTACTATGCACAAATTGTAAGGGAAAAATCAGTTCTTCGCAGGCTGATTAAAGCATCCGAAGAAACTGCAAATGCATGCTATCTTGATAAAGAAAATCTGGACACAATTCTAGAGAAGGCGGAGAAATCCGTCTTTAATATAGTGCAGAACCGTGGTTCGAAGGAATTTACTGATATTAAGGAAGTTGTACTGCGGTCTATCGATAGTATTGAAGCGGCTGCTAAAAACCAAGGTAGTGTAACGGGGATTGCAACTGGCTTCTATGATTTGGATTATAAAACAGCAGGGTTACAGCCATCGGATTTGATCCTGATTGCGGCAAGACCGTCCATGGGTAAAACAGCATTTGCACTTAACATAGCGGAATATGCCGCATTAAAATCCGGTATTACTACTGCGATTTTTAGTTTGGAAATGTCCCAGGACCAGTTAGTAAAGCGTATCCTAGCTATGAACTCCAAGGTAGATTCCCAGGCGATTCGTACCGGTAACCTATCCAGTGAAGACTGGGCTAGTTTAATGGAAAGTGCTAGGATCATAGGTAACTCAAATCTGATTATAGATGATACTTCCGCAATTTCAGTCAGTGAGATGCGTTCAAAGTGTCGTAAGCTAAAAATGGAGAAGAACCTTGGTTTGATTATTATCGACTACCTTCAGTTAATGAGTGGTAGTAGTAAACGAGCCGAATCAAGACAGCAAGAGATATCCGAAATTTCCCGTTCATTAAAATCACTAGCTAGGGAAATAAACGTTCCGGTAATTGCTCTTTCACAGCTAAGTCGTGCAGTTGAACAGCGTCCAGATAAGCGTCCAATGCTATCTGACTTGAGAGAATCCGGTGCTATCGAGCAGGATGCCGACGTGGTTATGTTTATATATCGTGATGACTACTACAATCATGATACTGAGGAACCAGGGGTATCCGAGATTATTATCGGTAAGCAAAGAAATGGTCCTGTTGGAACTGTAAAACTTGCTTGGTTAGCACAATACACCAAGTTTGCTAATTTAGAACGATAGGATTATAGGATCTTAGATCAAGATTTTTATTATTGTGATTTATAAGGTTGTTATAAAGCGGTAGAAATTTAGAATAAATCGATACCGCTTTATAGCAACCTTTTTATTACTTTATAGAAAATTGCTTTGCAATTCCTATTATTAATATAAGAAAAGTTCTTAATCTCATAGAGGCATAATAAGATTTAATTCCTGAGGAACTGTTATAAAGTTACATATGAAACTTTGACACATTTGATAATCCTGTAGAATGGTGGAAACTTGCTATGAGTTTCCTTTTTTTGTGTCGACAAGTTATAAAGAAATATATGGAAAAGCCTATTGCAAATGATGTTTGCTATGTTATAATGTAAAAAGTGGAAAATAATTACAAAATAAAGGGAGGAAGTAGGATGGATGAGGTAAGGTATATGATTTCAGAAGCATCGAAAAGAGTTGGTGTAGAAGATCATGTACTGCGATACTGGGAGAAAGAGCTTGAACTTCCAATTGCACGTAACGAAATGCGTAATCGATACTATAGAGAATCGGATATTGAACTGTTACAGACAATTAAAAACCTTAAGAATCAAGGCTTTCAACTCAAAGCCATAAAAATGTTACTACCTAATATTAACAATCTAAAATCCCTTGATTCACAAACGATTCTAAGATTAAAAGATGAACTTAACGGAAGGATGATTGATGTGTTGAAAGATGAGAAGACACCTGAAACAGAAAATGAGGTAGAATTAGAAGCGGATAAGGAGACAAGCTTAGTTTCGAATGAGGATATTCATGAAATTGAAGAAAAGCCGAATGAAAAAATGGAGCAGTTTAAGGCAATTATGCATCAGATTATCTTATCCGCATTAAAGGAAAACAATGCTGAGCTGAAAGAAGAAATAAGCACGAATGTAACCGATAATATTTCAAAGGAAATGAAATTTTTGATGCGATTACAGGAGGAAAAAGAAGAAGAGAGATTTCGAAAATTGGATTCCACAATAAGGGATTATCAAAAGAGTAGAATGATGGCAGCAGCGACTTTAGACGGAAAAAGTAAACGCAAATCTAAATTTTTTAAAAAGAATAATCGTGTATACATTTAATAATAAACCTATAACAGAGGATGAAAAATAAAATGGAATTTAAAATACATAAGGCAAGTATAAATAATTTAAATAATAAAATATCTGTCATTATACAAGGTAATAGGATAAATCAATTTTCTAAACGAAGAAAAGATGAACTGGTAAATCAAAATATTTGTCTCAAATAAAAGAGGCTGCCATCATAAAAGGCATCCTCTTTTTCTATGTACTAACTACTATTCTGCTGAGATCGCTCCGGTAGGACATACATCTGCACAAACTCCACAATCTATGCAGGTATCTGGATTAATTTCATAATGCTGTGCACCTTCGGAAATGGATTCAGTAGGGCATTCTGCAGTACAAGCACCACAGCTAATACATTCATCACTAATTGTATATGCCATTTTTATAACCTCCTTTTTTTACAATCGTATATATTTTAATATAAGAGTAGGCATAATGCAAGTCCAAATTTTTTGCTACTATTATCATTTGTTTTGTTCTCAACCGAACTTTAAGTAAGAATGATATAACAGCCATTTCCAAGAACCAGATTCTTGATTTTATCTATTATAGTATAATAAGGAGAAAAATAGGTAACCTACAATTATGGTATTTGTTATATTTTAAAAATGTGATTCAAATCACAAAATTGATTATTGCTTGACGGAAGGCCATGTATGGAATATAATATGCGTAGGCTTTTTGCAAAAAAGTAGTATTTGTAATATATATTTTTATATAATTATTGAATAAGGAGGAAATATTATGACTATAACAAAGGACATGACAATTGCACAGGCAATTGCTTATGATCAAAATATTGTTCCTGTGTTAATGGATATCGGTATGCATTGCTTAGGTTGCCCTGCTTCCCAGGGAGAGACCTTAGAAGAGGCAGCTATGGTACATGGATTGGATCCACAAGATCTCCTAGATAGAATTAATGAAGTAGTTGGCCAATAAGTAGGAAAGAGGAATTGGATACCCAATTCCTCTTATATTTTATAGGTATGATAAAAAGGGATGAGGTAAAACCTCATCCCTTTTCTTACATTACTGAAAGAATTTGAATTGCCTGATTCTTAACAATAACATCATAGTGTTCATCATAATAAGTGGTACTT
>JAAYSQ010000313.1 GCA_012523925.1 Clostridiales bacterium | reverse complement strand
TTTACAGAAGGAGGATTATTAAAATGTTTGTTCTTAAGAAATCTAGACCTTGTCATGAGGCAAAATGTATTATATCTTACGTGGAGGCAGTTACTGCTGGAAAGGATATAGATGAACCAAGTGTAGATTACCCCATTCATCAAGACATGTTAAAAACAGTTCGCTCGTTATTAGATAATGAGAAACAAATGGCAGATTCAGCACAACATATATTAGAGGTAACTGCTGCTATTAGTGAGTTTGATGTGAATATGGCTTATATATCCAAACGCTTAATTGATTTTTCTAGTGAAATGGCAAGTTTAAGTGAATCCAATCTTGCTATTGTTGAAGAAACCACTGCTAGTATGGATGAAGTTAATGAAACCGTTGTAGATGCAGCTAGGGTTTTAGATAATTTATCAACATCTTCTGAAAGACTTTTGGAGAGAAACAACGACGGGTTGAAGCAATTGATGGAAGTGGCAAGATTAAAAGAAGAAGTAATGCAAGATGCCCACCAAATGAAAGTTCAAATAGACAAACTAGTGGAGATGACGGAAAAAATTTATGAAATCGTAGGGGGAGTCAGCCAAATTGCGGATCAAACAAATCTTCTTGCTTTAAATGCATCTATTGAAGCAGCAAGAGCGGGAGAACATGGTAGAGGATTTGCTGTTGTTGCAGAAGAAATTAGAAAACTAGCTGATGATACCAAGGAAAATTTAGAAGGAATGAATTTATTCGTTAGGGGAATCCAAGATACAGCCTATGAAGGTAGAATGAGTATGGATAATACCATCCAATCTACTGAAAAAATGAGTTCAGAAATCGATCATGTTATTGTTACAATAGAAGAAAATGTTGATATGCTTCATGATTCTATTAATGGTGTAAGAAATATAAACGCATCTATGTCGGGTATTGAAATTGCTACCAATGAAATTAATGCTGCTATGGATGCTTCAAGTAAAGATGCAGAACAATTAAGTTCAATGACGTATCAAATCAATGATTATGCGTTAAAGAGTAAAAGTTATGCAGAAACCATTGCCGAAATTGATCGGCAGTTATCCCTTACGACAAAAGATATGATGCATGCATTATCGGGAGGGCAAAATGCTTTAGGAAACAGGGATTTATTGCAAATTGTGGAGCGGGCCATGGACTCTCATCAAAAGTGGGTTATGAATCTAGAGGGAATCGTTCATAAAATGGAAGTGGCACCAATACAGACAGATGCAAATCGATGTACATTTGGACATTACTATAATAGCGTTATAGTTAGTAATGAAGAAGTAAAACAAATCTGGAAAAAAGTTGAACCTATTCATCATGAGTTTCATGAATTAGGGGAGCAAGTATTAGATGCCATAGAAAACAAAGATAGAAATAGGGCAGAGTCTTATCTTACACAAGCAAAAGACAAAAGCAAAGAAATGTCAGTGATATTGAATCAAATTCGATCAATCTTAATGAAGCAGGAAAAAATTCAGTTGGGTAATGAAAGCAGAGGCGGGGGATTCAAATGATTAGAGACTTTAAAAAACTGCCATTGATGATGATTTATTTCTTGTTTTTATTAATTGTTTTTATTTTTCCTGAGAAAATATATGCCCAGGCTAATCAACCTATTATCTATATAGATAATGAGAAAATCGAGTATGATAATGG
>JAAYSQ010000312.1 GCA_012523925.1 Clostridiales bacterium | reverse complement strand
CGGTAACCCTATTTCTTTGCGTATAGAATCAACTATTAATTTTTCTGAATCAGTTAACACTCTATCTGGATGTAATAATTGAGCAAAATCGTCTACTGAGTATCCTTTTCCATTAATAATACTTTTATACTTGGAGACGTATTTATTTCAGCTTTAATATCTGCATCCGTAAGTCCTGGATAGCCTGTGTTCTTACCTGATTCTACTTATTTTCAATAATCAATTAATCTACCTTACTAATACAAAAATACCTAGCAGTGACCATAAATTGATATTATCACTTTATAGCATGCTAGATATTCTCTGTATATTACTTTTATACAAAAATAATTGTATATTTTTCATTAATGTAGTCTCTGTAATTTTATAGAATTGAAATATTCCATTTTCTTTTACATAAATTATCAATTCGAACTACATCATCCCATAATCCATTTTCTTTTCCTGCTCCTCCCCATTCTTTATATTCTTTCATTTTTTGTTTATTCTTCGTTAATGCTTCCCTACTCTTCTTTAATAACTTCTTCATATCTAATCTGAATGGAGAATCTCCCCTCTGTTCCCTTATTAATTGGAAATATATTATTTGTAATGCTATATATATATCAAATTCATTTAAATCCATCATTTGTAATAATTTATTTTCTATAACTTTATCAATATTCATCTCAGGTCTTTCAATATATAGCTTATATATCCCTTGGGTCATAATCTGAGTTATATCTGTAGGAGCATTTGAACTAACCCATTGATGAAACTCTATTTTATACTGACCTTTCCCTTCTAAAAACTCTATAACTTCATTATTCTCTATTGCTCTTATTAATTTTTGCTTTATATCCACCTGTATCACCCCTTTAATTTATAAATGATATCTTAATATAATTATCATTATTAGGTATTTTATTAATTATCGCCTCTGGTGTTCCTCCATCAGTAAAACCGCCTGGTATCCAATGTAAGTTAGCCCCTGCTTCATTTCCTGACGGCATCCTTATTTGTAAATCATTTATATTCATTACATCAAATCTAACTAATCCCCCACCTGATTGAAAATATCCCTCATCAAATCCTAACATTTTCTCATAAACGCTAATGTCGCCATTTGCCACTTTTTCTATTTTATCCATAAAATCTTTTGGAGCAACAAATTGAGTATTATCATCAAATCCAATGAAATTATTTCCCTCAACATACCATTCATATTGGTCTCTAGTCATAACAAATGAACCGCCATTTTCAAATTTCTTTAAATGTTGCTCCATATAATCTTTACTAAGATATGTTGAAGGGTCTGGCCTACTACCTTTTGGAATTGATGTAATTTTATCATTCAAGTACTTATCATACTTTGCCAGTTCCTCTTGTGACATTAAGTCTCTAAGACTGGAATAAGAGTCTCCCTTGGCATTAACGCTATACCCCTATGCTTTTTATGCCCAATCCCTATCCCTTTTAAAAAATTCTTGGTTGCCGGTAGTTCACCCTATTGTTTACACGTTACAACACAGTTTCTATTTCCTTCCATTGTATCACTGTGTCTAAAGTTTTTCTACCATTTTCTGCTCCCTTGCTTTCCTTGTAAATGCTTATCAGCTTGCTTTACTTTCTTTGGGAT
>JAAYSQ010000311.1 GCA_012523925.1 Clostridiales bacterium | reverse complement strand
GAATGGGTAAAAAAATATCTGAACTGGTACTAATGGAACGAACAGAACGAAATTGTGCTGTATCAAAACCCTTATATTAAGCCATTTAGCATTTAACGAATGTTAGAAAATAAAGAGTGGGAATAGAGAACACCTTTAAAATGCTGGTGGCTTTACCGCCAGCAACAATAGAGTGGGAGTAGAGAACACTTTAAAATGCTGGTGGCTTTACCGCCAGCTGCGTTTGCAAAATTTACTATTGATACTTGCGCTTTCTAACAATTGTATTGAAATAGCTGCGAAAGTACGATACCACAACATAAAAAAACATCTCATTGAGAACCTACTCTCTAATGAGATGTTTTTAGATAATAATCATAACTTTTTATTTCAATAAATTATTTAAGATTATTCACTTAACTTCAAATCTAACAAAGATATCTCCTCTTCAAATGTCAGATACAAATCATGAATTCCTTGTACTTTTGGAATGCTTCCCTGGATTGTAGTAAACCAGGCTGGTCCACCGGTGATTGGAACTTGGAGAGAAGCAATCGGTTCCTCATTGAGAGAATCAATATGAATGTGTATAACTCCTTTACCAACATGAGTTCCGGCATTCATTTCAATCTTTGATACTCCGGTAAAATCAACAGTACCAAATTTAATAAACCGTTGCCCCATCTTGGTTGTTCTAACATAATGAGTATTTCTTTCTTTACTAAAGTCGATCTGAATTCCGGACTTATCATCATAATTAATCGCCGGTGTTAACTTCCGAAGGGTTTGCGGAGGAATTACCTCTCCCTCTATGTAAAGCGTCTGTTCCAAACGGCAATCTAGTGAATGCCCTCCTACCATAAATGTGTATTCTCCCGACTCCACACATAATTTTTCTCTTGTGACATCATAGAATTCCAAATCGCTTTCACAGATTTCAAATACTAACTCTTTCGTAGCCCCCGACTCTATAGGTACTCTCTGAAAACCACAAAGTTGTCTTAAAGGCCGCTTAACCCTAGGGTTGTTTGCTCTAAAGTACACCTGTACAACTTCCTCTCCATCTAGCTCGGAAGTATTGGTTACTTTGAGGTTTAATTGAAGTATTACTTTATCGTTCGGAAGCGGTTTCTCTACTTTGCTAATCTTCAGATCACTATATTCGAAGGAAGAATAGCTTAAGCCATAGCCAAATGGGTATAGGGGCTCTCCTCGGTAATAGAGATAGGTTATATTATTCTTAATGATATCATAGTCCATTATATCCGGTAATTCATGGACTGATTTGTACCAGGTCATCGGTGTTCTTCCTGCCGGATTATAATTTCCGAATAACACATCAGCAATCGCTGTACCAAGCTCCGGTCCTGCATGACTTGAGAAAACCATAGCGGGGATATGCTTCTTCTCCCAATTTACTGCATAGGGATAACTGGATACAAACACTACAATCGTATTCGGATTTGCATCATATACCGCTTTTATTAAATCGGATTGGTGCTTCGGTAATACTATATCCGGCCGATCAAAGCATTCCCTTGCAACCTGCATAGGATCATTACCAACACAAACAATAGCGACATCGGATTCCTTAGCTATTTTTACTGCACGTGCAATTCCATCAGATACTACGTCTTTAGAAAACTGCCTTCTATCGCTCATTCCCGGCAAGTTACATGTGACTAGCTGACCCTGCTCATCCGTCGTAACGTGTAAATCATTCCATGTATCCATGATAAGGTAAGGTTCGCATTCTTCTACATTATCATGATATTCCCCAAACTTTAACCACTCTTTCACGAACCAACCATAGGTATTCTCTCCGTCAACTTTTAACCCATCCTCTTCTCTAAGAAAATGATTGTTTTTTAGAGAGAATAAATTCTGTGATCCAAAATCCCAATCATGAAGTTCGAAACTCTCTGCCTTTGTAATTCTATCTCCATCTGCAACTACAGTGTCATCTTCTTTAACACTTAGATATTTACCTGTAGCTTTTGATTTTAATGCCACAATATCATAGGCATTATCGTAATTTACCTGTTGGGCACCAAGCAGATTCTTTAAACCATCCAATACTGAGATATTATAATCAGAGTAACCGGTGTACCAGTCCATATAGTTTTTATCTGCCAAGGGGCCTACTACTGCTACCTTTTTGACCTTGTCTTGCGCTAGAGGAAGCAATCCGTCATTCTTAAGCAGGATGACTTGCTCCTTTGCAGCTTTCCGATTGAGTTCTTTATATTTATCACAATTAACTATTGCTTTGTCGATATTGGCATAAGGATTTCGATCATCAGGATCAAATTCACCCAGACGAAACCGTATCGCTAAAGTTCATCTGATACTCTCATTTAACTCTTCTTCCGTAAGAAGTCCTCGCTTAACCGCCTCTACAACTGACCACTGAACCATTTCATTTCCATCCAGCATAATATCAGCACCTGCTTTAATTGCCAAGGCTATACTCTCTGCATGGTTATCAACATATTCATGATCCACCACATTACCAGCGAAATCTCCACCATCGCTAACGATAAAATCTAATCCCCATTGATCTTTCACAACATCTTTTAGATCTGGATGTAGAAGTGCCGGAACACCAGATAGTTCATTATAGGCTGCCATAAGAGATAAAGCTCCACCTTCGGTTATTGCAGGTCGAAATGCTTTATAATAATATTCATGTTTGGTTCTAGGTTC
>JAAYSQ010000310.1 GCA_012523925.1 Clostridiales bacterium | reverse complement strand
TTCTCACACCATGTAAATTCATATGTAGGAGATGATTTAATAGACCGTTTATTTCAAGCGGTTCTGGAAATAGAAACAATGAGCTATCTCCCTAGCCTTGATTCAAGAGATTTACTTGTAGGATTGATTATAGCAGCAACAGTTAAACTTATCCCTTATAGTAAGAGTAAAAACGCTAAAAAGTTTAGGCAGGGAGAAGAATATGGTTCAGCAAGATGGGGGAATTCAAAGGATATTGCTCCTTATATGGAAGAAGATTATAGAAACAATCTTCTTCTTACAGAAACAGAAAGAATTACTATGAATAGTAGACCTAAGAATCCAAAGTATGCAAGGAATAAAAATGTTCTTGTAATTGGTGCTACAGGGGAACGTGTCATAATAGTGATGGGTGCAGTTTGTGTTATTAAATCAAGGGTTTCAGGAACTTTAGATAAATATAATTCATGCATTGCTTAGAGTAATTAGGATTTAATTGTTGTAAGCAGTGCATGAGAAGTAAAGATTTTGGTTCTTTAATAATTTACAATTATTTAGTATAATTGTTTTCAAGATGATAATTAGTTGCGTATTAGTATAAAAGTGCGTCGTAGAATTTTTCTGTCATTCTGAGGAGCGTAGCGACGAAGAATCTTTGTTTTAGGTCCTAAGATCCTTCGCATACGCTTAGGATGACAACCTTGGTTACGACGCATCATTTACAAAAAGCGTAGGAACAATCCCACGCTTTTTATTTCTTATTTAGTTTCAAAGGATATACCCAAGGTATTAGGTCCACAATGGCTAGATATGGTGCAACTTGCAGTGGTGACATGGATTTCTTTAAAATCCATCATTTCTGATATTGTATTCTTAGCTATTTCAATATAAGACTCGTCTATTCCGGAATGAACTATGAAAATTCTCTCCTCATTTATATTGTCATAAGTAGATAATTTATTCTTTATATATCTTAGAATAGACCTGTCCAAACTTCCTCTATATTTATTGCCTAAGGACATGGAACCAGATGAGTTGTCAACGTTTATAACTGGCTTGATTTTTAAAATATTTGAACCTAGAGATGCAATCTTTGAACAACGGCCACCAGCATGTAAAAAATCCAAAGTATTTAAAATAAAACTCATATGTATTTTTTCTCTGTGTTTTTCTAACTCCTCTATGATTTCTTTGGCTGATAAACCTTCTTTTATTAATTCAGCCGCCTTAATCACTAATAATCCTGTACCAACAGATAGGTTCTGTGAGTCCAAAGTATATACCCCATCCAATGCTTCAGCAGCTAGAGTGCAGTTATTGTAGCTACTGGTTAAAACACTAGCTAAAGTAATATGTATTACTTCATATCCATCATCTATCCAGGGTTTAAAATAATCATAGTACTCACCTACATTTATAGATGTAGTTTTTGGCAATATTTTATTTTCTGAATAAGCCTTATATATATCAGAGGGACTTATGTCCACATTATCCTTATACATATTTTCACCAATAATTATGGTGTATGGTGTTGTATTCACATTATGATCTTTTATTAACTCTTGATTTAGATCACAAATACTATCAGCACTTAAAATTATTTTGTTCATTTTTGTCTGTCCTTTCTAGCATATCGACTCAAGAGTCTTTTTCATTTATAAATATAAAATAAAGAAATTACACAAATGTAATAATATCTAAAAATTGCTAATTTGTCACTTAAATTCAACTCATAATGGGTATAGATATATTGACAACAACTTAACATTTAAGGAAGAATTTTATATTGGGGAGGTATTATTTATGAAAAAAATATTAGTACCAATTGATGGTTCGGAATTCTCAACAATAGCACTGATTAAGGCAAGGGAAATAGGCGAAAAGATGAATAGTGATATTACGATCTTTAATGTAATTCGCCCTATCCAAGATTATAAATATGTTCATAATAAGGACTTTTACAAAGAGGCTGAAGCGAGCTTGC
>JAAYSQ010000309.1 GCA_012523925.1 Clostridiales bacterium | reverse complement strand
TGCGGAAGTAGAAACAGAACCTGAAGTTGTTGAAACAGCAGGTAGTACGGTAAAGGCAGCCAATAAACCAGCATTAGAAAACTTGACTTTTAATGCAAATCAAGATGATCTATTGTGGCCTGTTAATGGAAATGTAATTATGAATTATAGTATGGATCACACAATTTATCATCATACATTAATGCTTTATAAGTGTAACCCAGCAATTATATTAGGTGCAGATGTTGGAACAGAGGTTAAGGCAGCAGCCCAGAGCGTTGTTACTAATATTGAATGGAACGAAGAAACTGGTCACACTGTAACGACTGCAATCGGTGACGGATATAGTTTGGTATATGGCCAACTGGATGAGGAAACATTAAATGTTGAAGTTGGTGATAGATTAGATGAAGGCGAAGTTATCGGCACAGTTGCAGAACCAACCAAGTATTATACGGTTGAAGGAAGTAATTTATATTTTAAAGTTTTACAAGATGATAAAACAGTAAATCCGATGCTTTTACTTCGCTAAAGGAAGTTATAAAGATGCTTTTTAGAAATTAAGTGAGCCTGTCTCAAATATACTACAGTAAGAGGTTGCTACGTTTTCTTAAAGTGTATTTGGGCAGACTCACTTTATTTGTGTCCAAGCCATTAGCAGCAATGCAAATCAAGTTGCTTATGGTTTATTCGCTATATAAATAATTTTTCTTTAGTAATGCATTCTCAACCCGGTCAAGAATTTCTTCCGAATCCGCTTGTATAGTATGTTGATGAATTCCCGCGGTTAGCTCTTTTAAAGGAACTATTTTCTCCTCTTTCACTTTCTTAACAAAGTCATATACATCCTGCCGGTTACGAATAACAAGTTCAGTCTCTATTTTACCATAAATCTCATGTTTAACATGAACATCTAGCAGCTCTCCGCCATTATCAACGATTGTACATAGTTCATCTTCGATTTGCTCGGTGGTATGCTTAACTTTGATAATCCGCTTCGCCTTTGACTGGTTGATAGGATACATTAGGTATCCCTTGGTGGTAGCAAGAATGTTGATATCAGAGGCTCTAAGCAGAGCGATATCTTGAACAATCACCTGTCGACTCACACCAAGCATTTTGGATAGCTTTCCACCGGAAATAGGTTCGGATTGTTGATTTAATATTTTTATTAAATTTTCTCTGCGCTCATTTCCGTCCATAGATACCCCTTTATTGAAATTTACTTTTCATTTTTTATATATTCATATATAATAAAATGTAATTGCTATTAATTATTATATAGTGGCAGACAGCATTTAGCAATGTTTTTCCTGATTAAAGGCATGAGATAAGCATATATTAATATCAAACATGTACGAAGTATTTGCATGTAAAATGCGTTGAATATGCATTAAAATTTGTACCTGCAGGAATTAGAAATATACGATAGGAAAATCGGCAGGCTTTATATTTATAACAAGAGATTTGGCTTGCCAATGGTTTTTAGAAAGAGGAAGCATATGTTTCGATTATGGGCAAAAATATTTAAAGATAATCATATGATTGAGAATATGGTTGTTAGCAACGACAATGATGAGATGAGAAGGACACAGAAGATATTTGCGGCGATTGATGAAATCTGTGATGCCTACAATCTATCCAAACCGATTTGGCTAAATTCCACAATTAATGATTTCAAACGTCATGATAAAACGAGATTTACCCAGGATAACTTTATTGATTCCATTGACTTTGACTACTTGGAGATTCATGTTATTGAGGAGGACTAGAAATGGCAAGGAGAAGAAGTATCTTTATGGGTGTTATTTTATTAAGTACTCTATTGGTATCCTGTACAACATCGAAGAATAGTAATTCTCCAGAAAAACTTCAGGATGATAAGGATGAACTTAGTTTGCAGGGAGATACGAATGAATATGGGCAAGAAATTGGTAAAACAGAAGCGAGTGTATTGCCAACCGATGAATCAGGCGTTGAAAATAGTGTTGATAAAGATAAGAATGTTAAGGAGATTGATAAAACTATGACAAGTAAGAATACCTTAACAAAGGAAGAGACCATTGCTAATATAAGACAGAGTGCGGCGGGCACTGTTCTTGATGCAGCAATGTTAGAAAACTTGGTTATAGAGGAGCTTTTTATAGTTGAGAAAATTGGTGCAGATGTGAAAGACCGTATCTATGGGAAATCTTATGGCGAGAACTGCGATGTTCCCTTTGAGGATTTAAGGTATATCCGAGTACTTCACAAGAATTTTAAAGGTGAAACGCAACTTGGTGAAATGATTGTTAATAAATCCGTTGCAGAGGATGTTGTTGATATTTTCAAGGAATTATATGATGCGGATTATAAGATAGAACGGATGGTTCTTGTAGATGAGTATAATGCGGATGATAATGCCTCCATGGAGGCGAATAATTCTTCGGCATTTAATTTTCGTTTCATTGATGGAACTACCAAGCGATCTTCACATAGTGACGGGCTTGCGATTGACATAAATCCTCGATACAACCCCTATGTTAGGACGATTGATGGGAAGCATAATGTACTTCCTGAGAATGGTACAGAGTACGCGGATAGATCGATTGATAACCCTTACTATATAAGGAAAGATGACGTCTGTTATAAAGCATTTACAAAACGCGGTTTCTCCTGGGGTGGAGAATGGAAGAACTCGAAAGATTATCAGCATTTTCAAAAAGATGATTAAATATAGATTCAAAACTTTAGTATTTGAAATGTATAAATTCTGAATGTCCCTTTATATCATCATACTGGCTAGGGATACATTTCATTGATTTTGAATTTGCACAATGTTATAATGTCAGAGATAGTAGAAAGTGAACTGGAATGGACGGATGAGGTGCGTCGCATGGAACATGTCTTGGTAATTGATCAAGAAATGTCGGTACTAAATATAACGGAAAATGCATTACAGAAAAACTATAGAGTATCTACGTTTACATCGGAGGATGATGC
>JAAYSQ010000308.1 GCA_012523925.1 Clostridiales bacterium | reverse complement strand
TGAAAATGCAATCAGCAACTACCTCAATCCGATGGGATTTCGGGAGAACAAAGAAGCATTTATCATGAATAACGCAGGCAATATCATTTCCCATAGTGATAAAGACTATCTATATAATACTGTGGATTTTAATCATGCAATCATGCAAAAGATATTAAAGACAAATAAGATTTCCGGTTATCATTTTAGTAACGAAGGTGGAGAAAGCTTTCTTTATACCTATTATCGTCTTCCTTACCTTGGGTGGACATTTGTCAATACCCATCGGATGGATCATTTGATGCAGAAGTCAAATGATTTGTTGCGTCAATTTATAATAACTACCATCATAATTATATTGATTGGAACAATCTTATCCGTAGTGATTTCCTATGGCTTCTCGAAACCAATTCGACAGCTTGTCAGGGATATGAAGAAGACGAGCCATCTTCCTATCGGAGAGCATCGGAATGAGCTTGCCTATATTACAGAGGCAGTTGACAAATTTCAAAAGCACGAAACCGAGCTTCGAAAGGTTCTAAAAAGCCAAGAGAAAGAGACGAAAAAGTTGGCAATTCACAATCTGCTTCATGGCGAGGTTAAAGAGGAGATGGAACTTGGCATCATTGGCAACGCCTTTCCCCATGATTATTTTCTCGTTGTTCTTATGGAAATGGATCGCCGTGATAAGTATCTGCTCAGAACAAGTTCTGAGATACGGCGGTATAAACGAAACCTTCTATGTAGCATGTTTGATGAAGCATTTCCTAAAGAATGGGTTGCTAGTAGTGCTAGATACAAGGGAGAAGAAATCGCAATAATCATTAACACTAGTAGTGACAGCAGATTAAAGACCCGGCACCAACTTGAACCGTGCTTGGTATATCTGAAGGAAAGAGCAAAGGAGATTCTCGGACATACCGTAATTGGGGCCGCCTGCTTGGACGGTTAACACCTGTGCCATGGGACATTGCTTGATTACTCTATATGAGGCCACCGGGGAAGAAAAGTATTGGGATATCGTAATGAGTAAAATCGATTACCTTAAGAACCATGCACTCCGATTTGGTGATAGGGTTCTTCAACATACGGTATCGGTAAAGAATGATTTCCCAGAGCAGGCTTGGGCGGATACTTTATTCATGGCAGCCTTCTTTATGCTACGGGTAGGTATCAAATTAGAGGATGAGGAACTAATTAATGATGCTCTTAATCAATATAATTGGCATATTCGCTACCTACAAGACCCCAAGAACAGCCTGTGGTTCCATGGATATAACAATATTACCAAGGACCATATGTCCGGATTCTACTGGGGTAGAGCGAATGGATGGGCAGCCTATACCATGTCGCAGGTAAAGAGAAGACTTCCAGAGGCTTACCTCTATCCGCAGTTTATGAATATTGACAGTTCCCTTAGAGATCATCTATCAGCACTAAAGTATCTGCAAACGGAGGATGGTTTATGGAGAACCCTACTGGATGATCCGGAATCCTATGAGGAAATATCCGCATCTTGTGCCATAGCTGCAGCCATGGTCGAAAACCAGAATCCACTACATACCAAATATATTCAGAAAGCAATTACCGGAATTCTAAAGAATATCACCGAGGATGGACGGGTATTAAGTGTATCCGGTGGTACCGCAGTTATGAAGGATCGGGAAGGATATCGCAATATAACAAAGGATTGGATCCAAGGCTGGGGACAGGGCATGGCTCTCGCATTTTTAACCTCTGTGGTAAAGAGTGGGAAAGGATGACAAGATGAGATACCAGAATGATAAGGTGACCGATGTGAATATTGCCTATATCGGAGGCGGTTCCAGAGGCTGGGCTTGGACCTTTATGACAGATTTGGCATTGGAAGCAAGAATGAGCGGAACCATTCGCCTCTATGATATTGATCAAGATGCATCCAGGAAGAATGAGATCATCGGAAACCGCTTAAACGATCGAAGTGAAGCTAGAGGTAAATGGAATTACATAACGGCTCCCTCCCTTAAGGAGGCCCTCCTTGGCGTAGATTTTGTTGTTATCTCCATCCTGCCGGGTACCTTTGATGAGATGGAAGTGGATGTTCATTATCCGGAAAGGCTTGGAATCTACCAGTCCGTAGGAGATACCGCGGGACCTGGCGGATTTATGCGAGCACTTCGTACTATACCAATGTTTGTTGACATTGCCAACGCTATAGAAAAGTATTCCCCGAATGCATGGGTTATCAACTATACTAACCCGATGTCTCTGTGTGTTAAGACCCTATATACCGTATTCCCAGAGATCAAAGCCTTTGGTTGCTGCCATGAAGTATTCGGAACTCAGAAGATTTTAAAGGATATCTTAGAGGAAACCCTTGGTATTACAGGTATAAAGCGTGAAGAAATCCTTGTAAATGTACTTGGGATCAATCATTTTACTTGGTTTGACCAAGCCTCCTATAAGGGGATTGATATATTCCCGATTTATCGTGATTATATTGATAAGCATTATGAAGAAGGATTTAATGAACCGGATACAAACTGGGCTAATAGTTGCTTTGCCTGTGCTCACCGCGTGAAGTTTGATTTGTTCAACCAGTATGGATTGATTGCGGCAGCAGGAGATCGACATCTAGCAGAATTCATGCCCGGTGATAGATATCTGAAAGATCCGGAGACCGTGCACCAATGGAAATTTGGGTTAACATCCGTTGCTTGGAGGAAAGAAGATCTGCAGAATCGTCTTGCTAAGAGTGAGCGACTGGTGAACGGCGAAGAAGAAGTGGAACTTACTCCATCTGGGGAAGAAGGTATCCTTCTTATCAAAGCACTTTGTGGTTCGGAACGAGTTATCAGTAACGTGAATATTCCCAATACACACCATCAGATTACAAATCTCCCGGAAAGTGCAGTAGTGGAAACCAATGCTGTATTTGAAAGAGATGCAATTCGCCCGGTTATCGCTGGAGCTTTGCCGGAAAACATACTAAGTTTAACAACCCCTCATGTGGAAAATCATGAAACCATCTTAAAGTCAGCTCTAACCTATGATAAATCCCTACTTGTTAAAGCATTCTTAAACGATCCATTGGTAGAGGGAAAAGCTAGCGAAGCTGAGGTGGAGAAGTTGGTAGAAGATATGATCCGAGCTACCATAAAATATCTGCCGAAAGAATGGGAGAAAGAAATTAATTAAAAAATCAGATAAAATATTTATAACATTTAATATATGTTAAGATCCCGAACAATGAATGGATAAATAATGCAAAGAGGATTTGAAAACCACTG
>JAAYSQ010000307.1 GCA_012523925.1 Clostridiales bacterium | reverse complement strand
TTTTTTGCAATGATATATTTTTCATTTCTTTTAATATGTCTACGAGTATCAATATTGGGGGCAGGTAATTTATATGGGATGGCTCCACCAAATACACGTTTCAAAACCCCCTGACTCTCTAATTCACTCAAATCCCTTCGAATTGTATCCTTAGATTTCTTAAACTGTATACAAAGATCATTTACAACAACTTTTCCGTTTTTATAGAGTTCATCCAATATAATATTGCTGTCTTTCCTCTTTTAGCAACTTTATAACCTCCCAGAGCAATTGCCTTTTTCTATATTCAACTATACTTTTTTCTTAAAAGTAGTACAATGATTTAACTACATTCTACCACATGAATTTTTCATTTACTATCTATGAAAAAAAGCCAACCGGAACATCATGCTCCAGTTGGCATTATATAAAAGCAACTTATTATTTTTGTCCAAATTAGTATTCATTAATTGCTAATTCAAACTTACCGTCCTCCATTGCCTCAAGGAAAATATACAGTTTATTGTCCGGTGCACCCGGAATTAAAAACTTCGAACTATCCGGTGATCCTTCTTGTGCAATTTTATCGTTTTCAGCTACAATACGTGCTATTACCTTTTTGTCCATCATCACGGTAGCACGAAATCCTGTGCCTTTTGCAAATCCATAAGTATCATAGGAAACCGGATTATCGATGCATAAGGAATACATATTTCCTTTTTTTAATGTAAGAGGTAGTTCTGCGTCCTCAAAAGTCGAATTATATACGTCAGTATGTTCAATCCGTCTAATTTCAAATTCACATGGGCGGACTTTCAGCATAAACAAATGACCAGTTTTCTTAGCCCAATCAGGTTTTCTCACACAAAGCTCTATTAAATTCTTCTCATTTGCACGAAGATATTGTGTGATATTCACACTACTTGAAGCTTGAGTAAATTTAAATACAAATTCTCCGTTAACAAATAACATGCATTCTGATTCCATGTCTTCAAGTGAGAAAATAATCTCTTCGCAGGACTCAATACTTGGAATAATATTAGTATAGTAAGCCGCAAATAATGGCTCACGTGTAGAGTTCCAGCTGTTAATTGATATATGAGGATCCGTTTCAGATTTTACAATTTCAACATCCTCCGAGAAGCTATCCACTTCAGTAAAACTCCATCTGGTTATTTCTGATTTTGAAATAATCTCATATATCTTTTCAATTCCTCTGGCTGCTTTAATTCTTAATGTATTTCTTCTAGCATCATCAAAGTTACTGTGACCCCACTTTTCAACGATAGCCCTTACATCCCCGTTGCCGCTAACAGTCACATCATCATTGCAACAAAGTCCTGAAAAGACAACTTCATCATTATTTTTTACCGTTAAAAAGTCACCGACTCCTTTTAAGAATAATTCCTTAGTTTCTGATTTAATCCTGTACTCCGCTTCACCGTACCAAATATTGTTATCAGAGAAGAGAGAACCATCTGCCTTGACAAAGGAATTGTAGTTTTCAAATTTACCAACCTGGCATTTCTCAATCTTTGTAGGAACTACATCCTTGCAATAAGTAATTTCCAGATTCCTTTGTTCTTTTATTCTTGCAATTGCCTCATCTTTTGAGATAAAGCTCACTTCTATTCCATCGTAATTGCCGTCTTCCGTTATTGTTATACGTTTACCATTCTTCTCAATCAATAGAAATGGCTTACTTCTTTCAATTAGAACCAATGGTTTTAACGAAAATATTTCATTATTAGAAAATACGATCTCATAATCATCCATTTTCTGATTAAGTGGTAATGCAAATGCATCATATTTGTCAAAGGACATC